>JACCVJ010000389.1 GCA_013698215.1 Tatlockia sp.
ATACAATTAAACTTGCTATTAATAATAGACAACTCAAACCACCAATAATATAACTAAGAATCTGAGGTAGTTTTTTATTTGGATCTAACTTATTTTGATAAATTTTCCCAAGCCAATCTAAAGCTAAGGCTGACAATAAAGCAATAAATGGATAAAGAGAGAGAGCATAATGAGGTATCCGAGTTGAGAATAAGCTAATTTCAATAAATAAAATTATTGGAAACCCAACTATGATTAATTGGTAATGAGGAATTGGGTTATTTAAAGCAACTTTTAAACCTAATAAACCCATAAAAGCCCAAGGGAAAGCTTTAGCTGGAATATTCCAAGCATAATAAAAAATACTATTACCGTTGCGTTCTTCTGAGTTCAGATGAGCAATAAAATCAAACATTTCTGTAAATTTAGTTGCTCGGTAATCAGCCCAGCTTGTAAAAAGCCAGTAAATAGTAGGGCTTAAACCTGCTAATAAACCTATATATATTGCCGGATTAGTCAAATGACGGTGACGGCGATGTTCCCAAATTAAGTAAGGCATCAAAGCTAACATTGGTAAAAAAACCATGTAGCTTCTAATTAAAAAACCTACGCCGAAACTTAGCCCAACTCCAAACCCCCAAAATAACCTATTTTTAGGATGCAATTCTGCTTTTAATAAGCACCAAATACCCAGCAGCACAAAACTTGCTAAAGGTATATCTGGTACAGACATTCGACTATATTGCAACCAAAAAAACTCAAGGCTCAAAATAGCCGCCGCTAACCAGCCTACTTGCTTATTAACAATAATTTTGCCGATTTCATATATGAGAACAGCACTAACAATACTACAAACCATACTTGGCAGTCTGGCAGTTGTTTCACTAATGCCAAACAAGGAAAATGAACTAGCAATTAACCAATATATCCCCGGAGTTTTGCCGTAATGAATAATCGCCGGATTGAGCCAGTCACCATATTCTACAATCCATCTTGCCCGCCAAGCATAAATTCCTTCATCATGGGCGATCAAGCTTTGTTGTTGAGCGTTGAATACTAACAAAGGAACTACCCAAGCTAATAAGCTGATATAAGGTAATGTCGCGATTAAATAAGGATTGAAAATATACCTTTTCATTTTTTGGTTGTTAATTGACCCAAAGTTGCGATCGTCAAAACTTGCGGTGGTGTAGCATCTGGGGGATAAAGAAAGTTTACTTGTACTAGCCGAGTATCTTGGGGTTTCATATTTAGTTTTACTAAAGGTGTGCCTTGCTGACCCCGTTTTTGGACTAAATGCAAGTAGCGCGTTTGTGGTAAGCCGCGATCGTCTGTATACGCTACTCTTACCGTTCCCCGAAAGAAAACTTGCCTTGCTGGTGGATTTAAAAAACGCAATCCCCTTTTACTTAATCTGTCTTCTTTAAGTGGAGTTTGCATAGATACCGTAACTATTTGATGACTACCAGTATTGTTGTGCAAAGGTAAATTGAGATTGTACTGAATGCCGTAATTGCCATGAGCGCTGTAAGCCGTGTCTGGGTAACGTGCCAACAACGGCGCACTTTGCACTTGATTTGTACCCAAGTTACCTAAAGGAAGGGTACTCAAACCGTAAGAAAATGCTTGGCGCGATCGCGGAATAGTTAAATAAGGCAAATTTGGGCGATCAACTATTTGCGCTGTCGATTGCGAACCCTGGGCTATCCCTGCTACCCGTCCGTAAATAATTTTACTTGTAATTTGCTCCGGCGGCGTAGGAGCGCGATCGCGTGGTGAAACTAAACTTGCCGTAATTAATAATTTTTGCCATTGCGCTAAAGTCGGCGCTATTTCATTCCCGTTTGCCCCCAGAGGTGCGTACATGGCTAGACTAGCTACGTAGACGGGGCTGCTGCTTTGCAATCGCATCAGTACCGAGCGTCCATTAATTGGCGGCTCTAGAGTTTTTACTGGAATAGGCAAATTAATTAACATTCGGCTCTGGCGGGGCGGAATGACAATATACGCGGGTAGTAGGTGCCTTTGCCCTCTTAATATTGCATTAGTAACGCGATCGCCTGGCCCAGCAAATATTTTACTCAACGGATTTTCCTCTAAAGCAGGCAACTCTTTAAAGGGTGCATCGGGTTGACTTAGATAAGTTGCTCCCTGCAATATATTTACTTGCACAAGTTTGGCGGTGGGATTGTGGAGAATTATGCCTAAATAGAGCGATCGCAAATTGTTAGCAGCAGGTGCTTTAGCGACATGATGAGCAAATATATCGAATCTTCCTTGTAGGGGAAAATTAAGATGCGCCGCCTTTGCTCTTTTACCTGCTGGGGGAAATGTCGAAAGTAAAATACCTTCTTTTTGGATTAATTCTGGGCTATTGCTGTTAAACACCAGCACTCGATCTAATGAGCCTGGTAATTCTCGTACTTCTTGGATTTGGACTATTTCTTGGGGTAGTGGAAGCGTTGCTTGAGCGATTAAAAATGGAAACATGAAGGGATATATAACCAAAACTTTAAATAAGTGCCAATCGTTGCGCGACTTGCAAGAAACTGTTTTTAACTTCAGCCAAATTATCTTCACCCAAAATTGGGATGTGAACGAAGATACAATAACTGGACAATTGATAAATTTCTAAATGCTTCAATATCGAGTAATAAAGACCTTCACAAACAAATTTACCAGCATCGTAACTAATCTCAATACCATTAATGCCAGCTATTAACTGCTGCAAATTTACTTGAGGATTTAAAATATCATCTCGATAACTTGCCTTTGCTTCGATTGTTAGTTGGCTGCGGCTTTCTGCCATCCCACAACAAATAATAATATCAGGTTGGAGTTCGGTTATTTTGGCGATCGCCAAATTACTAGCAAGAGCAATATCTACAGGTAATTGTCTTAAGAATAAATTTTGCTCGTGTAAATCAAATATTTCTTGTAATAAATCGTCAGAAGAATTAGATTTTTGGTGCGGTAGCCAGGTAGTAAAAGAAGTGAATAACAGTTTCCTATTCATGTTGAACGCGCGATCGCACTCGTTAAAATAAAAATGGGTCAAAGGGTAAAAAAATGACAGAAATAGCGATTATAGATTATGGCATGGGAAACTTGCACTCGGCTTGTAAAGGTTTAGAAAAAGCCGGAGCAAAGCTAAAAATCACCGATTCTGTGCGGGAATTAGAGCAAGCCGATGCGATCGTATTGCCTGGAGTAGGAGCTTTCGATCCCGCCGTGCAGCATTTGCGATCGCGCGGTTTAGAAACTCCCATCAAAAAACTAATTGCTAGTGGTAAACCATTTTTAGGCATTTGTCTCGGCTTGCAAATGTTATTTGATAGTAGCGAAGAAGGTAAAGAGCCAGGATTGGGGATTATTCCCGGTATAGTAAAGCGATTTGTCAATGAGCCAGAAATTACAATCCCCCACATGGGTTGGAATCAATTAGAAATTACTCAACCAAAATGCGGACTGTGGCAAGGGCTGCAAGGTGGGGAATGGGTGTATTTTGTTCATTCCTACTATGTTGACCCGATAGAATGCTCTGTTCGTGCGGCAACCGTCACCCATGGGACGCAAACTGTTACTGCCGCGATCGCTATTGATAATTTGCTGGCGGTACAATTTCACCCCGAAAAATCTTCCAAAGCGGGGTTGCAAATTTTAGCTAACTTTGTCCAGCAGGTAAACGCTAAAGTACCAGCTTAGTTATGAGTTTGAGAATTTATGGCAATCGTCAATTAAAAACTCTATCAGGACTTGATACCCGCCCTACAAGTGCGCGGGTAAGAGCCGCAGTGTTTAATATTTGGCAAGGAGAAATAGATAATTGCTCGTGGCTAGATTTGTGTGCGGGTAGCGGAGCAATGAGCGCCGAAGCTTTAGGTAGAGGGGCAAAGTCTGTAACTTGTATCGAACAATCTAGCCCAGCTTGTGCCATTATTAGGCAAAACTTGCAACAAATAGCCAAAAATCAAACCTGCCAAATATTGCAGGGAGATGTGTTACATAAATTGAAAATTCTTACAGGGCAGCAATTTGACCGGATATACTTCGATCCACCTTACGCCAGCAATTTATATCAACCAGTGCTGAAAGAAATCGCATCTTCCCAACTTTTACATCCTGATGGCGAACTTGCTGTAGAACATTCGCCTAATTTTGAATTGCCGCAAATTACGACTTTAGCAATTTGCCGACAAAAAGTTTATGGTCATACCGCCGTAACTTTTTATTGCCCTTCTCAGCAAGAAGGGCAATCTGTAGCTCTATAAACCGAGTTGTTTGCCGCGCTTGTATTGTTTGTAAGCAGCAAAAAATAACCCCGCTAGAGTTATAGCAATTAATCCTAAAACCATGCCATCTAATAAAGGTTCAACCACAGTAAGCTCCTGAGAAATTAGTAAATATATATTACCTGTTCTCGATCTTACTACTTGGGCTACTTCAAAACTACCATTTCTCTAATTCGCCATTGATTAGCTTGCCGGACTAAATCGTAATTTACCTGCAATTTCTCATCGTAAGACAAAGGTTTACTTAGTTTGCCATTTTTATATACTTGAGCGACTTCCTCAATCGTAGCGGTAACGATCGCGCGATCGCGGTTTGCTGGCAAAGTTTTCACCCCGTCCATCTTTAAAGTATGTTTATACTCCCGATAACGGTTGTCTGCTTTGTCGCTATTTACTCGTTTTTGCCACTGCGACAAAGTTGGATTGACTAAAATTTGCTTTAATTTCTCTGTTGCATGAGTGCTACCAAAGGCTAAAGCTTTTGTCGATAGCCAGTCTTGGATAACTTGCTGGGCGGTTGCTTCCGTTAATAGACTATCGTTCGGTGGTGGACTAAAAGTTTCTGCTAAGGGTTTATTTATCCTTGGTAATGGTTGGGTTTCTAAAACGGCTGGCGCAGTTTTACTACCCTGCACCCAACTATAAGTTTTATTAGCAATAAATCCTAAAAATATGATTCCGCCTAAACTAGCCAGCCCCAGCAAACCTAGGCGAACTATTTTGGCATTTTTCAAAATGCCCCCAGAAAAACGGCGATCGCGTTTCCTTGTCCTTTGTCTGGGTTTAACATGGACGATAGAATTAGTATCTGAATCTGTACGAGTAGCCAAAGTAATCGCTCCTGCGGGAGTGCTTGTTTTAGCCTTACTTTCAGCCGTTTTTACTGTTTGTTTTGGCACTATATTTTGCTGCACGAGCGTGTCAACTTTTACTGCATCCCATTCGTTAGTTGCCTCAATTTCTGTAGGTAAAGCTTCTAAATAAACTTGTACCTGCTCGTCGGCAAAATAGTCTTTTAAGGAAACTGGGCGACTTCTTAAATCTCGAAATTGAGCAAATACTTCGTTTTGCAACCACTTTTGGCTATACACACATAAACCCGGCAATAAGTCAGGAGATCCTTGAGAATTTTCCCGAATCAAAGCTAAAGATTCCGACTCAAGAGATAATTCCACCGCCCTACTAGCGTCAGTAGTTTGACCCAGCAGCAACGAGCATACAGCTTGTTCTAAATGGACATCTTGACGCTTGCCCAATCGCATTAAATGCAACTTTGCTTTACGAATTAGAATCGGCATTCTTTCGGCAAATCCCCGCGCCATCAGGGCATAAACCGCCAAATAATTAGCAACGGGCGACGGGCGCTGACTTTCTGCTTCAAATAGTTCTTGCTGCTCTCTAACCGTTAAATAACTGCGTAATTGCTGAATAAATCTTAAAAAATCATCTAAAGCTAGTCCCGATCCATCGTCTCCCGTACCATCAATGCCACCCCGTTGTTGCAAAATGTCTTGGAGCAATTGCAAACCTTGCTTGCGTTCGATTATACGATTTTGCGGTAAAGACAATAACTCTAATATGCGGTAAGGACGGAGTTTGTTGAGGTCGGCGGCAATTTCCTGGCTAATTTTGGCAAATAACCCAGCCTTCGTTAGAAAACTATACCCATTTTCCAACGAATAAGCGGCATTTTCGTATTGACCTTGTTGCCATTGTTCTCTACCTAACTCCAAACAAGCAAGAGCAACCGTTAAAATGAGATCCGGATCGCTGCTGTAGGGGCTTTCTGGATCTAAATAGGGTTGACCCAAATTAAGGACTTGCTCGTATTCTCCTAACTCTTGGAGAATTAATAACGCTCCGGTAAATTGGTCATTAGTAATTTCAATACTGGGCGCGAGAGGCTCCGTTATATTTGGTGGAGTTTCTGTTAAAGTATCGGCAGTTCTGTCGCTGTAAGTTGCCACAAAATAGTTACTATCGTACCCCTTTCGTTGCTGGGGGTGGGCTAAAACTTTATAGGCTGCGTCTATCAGTTGTTTTCTTGTGGCAATTACTTTTTCGGAATACTCACGCCGAGGTAATTGCAATAGGCGATCGCGGTAAGCCTGCTGCAACTGTTCTATACTTGCCTGAATTGGTAAACCCAATATTCGGTAATAATCTAGTGGAATCCGCACAGCTTACTTCCTTACAACCGCGAACAACAAAATTTAACCTACAATCAAAATCGTTTATCAGGTCGGTCAAACCGTGACAATATAATAACTTGTGACCTCCACTCTTGTAGCGCGTCTATTTACATTACTACTAACGATTGCTTAACACATTTTCCTTATAAATTACTAGATACAAGGACAACTGCCCTATGGTTCAAGAACGAGCATTACCTACATTTAATACTAATGCAGTAGAAATATCGCCAGAAGTAGGTTTGCTACTTTATGAAGATATGATTCTAGGGCGGTATTTTGAGGACAAATGCGCCGAAATGTATTACCGAGGTAAAATGTTTGGCTTTGTCCATTTATACAACGGTCAAGAGGCGGTGTCTACTGGGGTAATTCAAGCCATGCGCCCAGGAGAAGATTATGTTTGTAGCACCTACCGCGATCACGTCCATGCTTTAAGTGCTGGCGTACCAGCGAAAGAAGTAATGGCTGAGTTATTTGGTAAAGCCACTGGTTGCAGCAAAGGGCGGGGCGGTTCGATGCATATGTTTTCTCACGAACATAAGTTACTAGGAGGCTACGCTTTTGTGGCGGAGGGAATTCCGGTAGCTACAGGGGCAGCCTTTCAAACTAAGTATCGCCGGGAAGCATTGAAAGATGAAAGTTTTGCCGATCAACTAACTGCTTGCTTTTTTGGTGATGGTGCGGCGAATAACGGGCAGTTTTTTGAATGCTTAAATATGGCGGCGTTGTGGAAACTGCCAATTATTTATGTAGTTGAGAATAACAAATGGGCGATCGGCATGGCTCACGAGCGCGCTACTTCCCACCCAGAAATTTATAAGAAAGCTCATGCTTTCGGCATGGCTGGAGTAGAAGTAGATGGCATGGATGTATTAGCGGTACGTGCGGCGGCTACAGAAGCCGTAGAACGCGCCCGCGCCGGAGAAGGGCCAACTTTAATTGAAGCGCTTACTTATCGTTTTCGCGGTCATTCTTTAGCCGATCCTGACGAGCTACGATCCAAAGAAGAAAAAGATTTTTGGTTTAGCCGCGATCCGATTAAAAAATTGGCGGCTTACCTGATCGAGCATAATTTAGCCTCGGAGTCAGAACTTAAAGAAATTGAGCGCAAAATTACTCAAGTCATCGATGAAGCGGTAAAGTTTGCCGAAGACAGTCCAGAACCAACACCTGACGAATTGTATCGTTTTATATTTGCGGAAGATAAATAGTAAATTAGGGAGAAATTATGACGTTTGAAGTCACACTTGAGCAACAGCAGTACAAAACCTACACTCTTTCTGATTCTCACGCCCAATCGGAAATTGAAGTAGTGCCAGAAAGAGGCGGGATTGTAACTAAATGGCGGATTCAAGGACAGGAAATATTTTACTTAGATAAAAGTCGCTTTACTCATCCCGAATTAAGCGTCAGGGGCGGAGTTCCCATCCTATTCCCGATTTGCGGCAACTTACCTGACAATACTTACACTCATGGCGATCGCACTTACACGTTAAAACAACATGGTTTTGCCCGCGAAATGCCTTGGCTTGTCACCAACCAATCAACAAATGATTGTGCCAGCATTACTTTAGTTTTAACCAGCAACGACGAGACAAAAGCTGTTTATCCCTTTGATTTTGAGGTAAGTTTTACCTATCGGCTATGGGGTAATAGCTTAGTCATCCATCAAAACTTTCAAAACAATTCCAGCGAGTCAATGCCGTTTTCGGTCGGGTTTCACCCTTATTTTGCCGCCCCAGATAAAACAGCATTACAGGTACAAATTCCGGCAACAGAGTTTTACGATCAAAAGACTCATTCAACTCAAGCCTTTGATGGTGAATTTGACTATAGCCGCGATGAAATAGACGCAGCTTTTAAACAATTATCGGGCGAATCTGCTTCCGTCAAGGATACAAGTCGGCAGTTGCAGTTAAATTTAGAGTGGAATAACGACTACTACAACACGGTAGTTTTTTGGACAGTCAAGGATAAAGATTTTTACTGTTTAGAGCCTTGGACAGCCCC
>JACCVJ010000403.1 GCA_013698215.1 Tatlockia sp.
CAGCTTTGAGCAAAGTATACGGATGGAAATTCGAGTAGTTGATACACCACTATTAGACTGGGCTGGCGATGCCCTAGTATTGGGTTTATTTGAAGATACTGTAGAACAATCGGATTTATTGACCCAGTTAGATGAAAAATTTGCTGGTGTGTTGAAAGAAGTAATCGCCGAGACAGAATTTAAGGGCAAAGATAACAGTAGTGTTGTAACTAGAGTCGGTGGCGCAAGTTCGGTGCGTAAAGTGCTATTAGTAGGACTTGGCAAACCCGATAAACTAAAATTAGACAATTGGCGGCGGTGCGGGGCGGCGATCGCTAAACTAGCTAAAAAAGAAAAGTGTCAAACTGTAGGTATTAGTTTACCCGTCTGGAACAATGAGCCAGGATCGACCGCCGGAGCCATTTGCGAAGGAATTGAACTTGGTTTGCACCAAGATCGGCGCTTTAAATCAGAGCCAGAGGAAAATAATTTCAATCTAGAACGAGTAGATTTAATTGGTTTTTCAGGGCAAGAAAACGCAATTTCTCGCGCCCAGCAAATCTGTTCGGGAGTAATCTTAGCCCGTCAACTGGTAACAGCCCCAGCGAACACCGTAACCCCGATGAGTATGGCGCAAACAGCCGAAGAAATCGCCACCCTTCACGGTTTGCAAGTAGAAATTCTCGAACGCGAAGAATGCGAACAGTTGGGTATGGGTGCTTTTTTAGGTGTCGCCCAAGCCTCAGAAATGCCCCCCAAATTTATTCACCTCACCTATAAGCCTGAAGGAACCCCCAAAAGAAAACTAGCAATTATTGGTAAAGGCGTAACCTTTGATTCTGGCGGTCTGAACATCAAAGGGGCAGGAAGCGGGATTGAAACAATGAAAATGGATATGGGCGGTGCGGCGACGACTCTAGGGGCAGCTAAAGCTATTTCTCAACTTAAGCCCGATGTTGAGGTGCATTTTATTAGCGCTGTAACTGAAAATATGATTAGCGGTCGTGCCATTCACCCCGGAGACATTCTCATCGCTTCTAATGGGAAAACTATTGAAGTCAATAATACCGACGCTGAAGGGCGGCTCACCTTGGCGGATGCGCTGGTTTTTACCGAAAAATTGGGCGTAGATGCGATCGTTGACTTGGCAACGCTTACAGGCGCTTGTGTGATTGCCCTAGGCGATGATATTGCCGGACTGTGGAGTAGCAATGATGAAGTTGCCAATCAATTAGTACAAGCGGCAGACAAGGCAGGAGAAAAAATTTGGCGAATGCCAATGGAAGAAAAGTATTTTGAGGGCTTAAAGTCTCCCATTGCAGACATGAAAAATACTGGCCCTCGTCCTGGTGGCTCAATTACAGCAGCTTTATTTTTACAGCAGTTTGTTAAAGAAACTCCTTGGGCGCACATTGATATGGCTGGCCCCGTTTGGTCAGATAAAGAAAACGGTTACAACAGCGCTGGTGCTACAGGTTACGGGGTGCGTACTTTGGTTAATTGGGTAATGAGTTAGTTATTTCAATCCCCTTTTTAAAATATTTTCCCCCTTTTTAAGGGGGGATCTCCAATTACTACTTAAGTTCTGGATGGGCTGCGGCGGTTGTAGTGTTACCCATTTGATTAATGGCTGCGATCGCCTGATACAATCGCCCTAGGTCGCGCTGATTGAAGTGAAGCACCAAACGCGGTAGCTCCACCGTTTCATCTTGGGCCTCTTGAGGTAAAGCAATACTCTTTTCAATCCTTCCTTTAACTAAAATGTCGCTAAAATCGGTGTTTAACTGTTTAACTTGAGCCTCTGACAATTCAGTTTTCAGGCGAATCACTAATTTTTCTTTGACATAGCGGCTGGAGTGGTACACCTGATAAAAAGCCGTAATCGCGTTGCAAGCTACCTCTAAGTTATCGGTAATGGTGTAAAGACTTGGATCGTCTTTGCTGACTAAACCTGTTGAAACTAGATTTTTGTCTATATAAGCGCTCCAATCGTGCCAATAAGAGCCGCCCGGACGATCGATTAATACGAGCGGTACGGGCCCAAATTTTCCAGTTTGGCTCAAAGTCATACATTCAAAAGCTTCGTCTTGAGTGCCAAAACCACCAGGAAACAAAGCTACAGCATCGCTTTCTCGCAGTAAAAACAATTTGCGCGTGAAAAAATACTTAAAATGAATTAGTTTGCGATCGCCTTCAATAAAGGGATTGGCTTCTTGCTCAAAGGGCAACTGAATATTTAACCCAAAGGAATTTTCTTTGCCAGCGCCTTCATTGCCTGCTTGCATAATTCCACCACCACCGCCCGTCATTACCATAAAGCCTAATTTGGTTACGCAACGAGCAAAGTCTGCCGCAATTTGGTATTCCGGTGCTGTAGGTAAGGTACGAGCCGAACCAAAAATCGTTACTTTGCGGACATGGCGGTAATTATGAAATAACTGCAATCCTTTTTCCATATCTGCTAGAGATGCTGATAAGATTTTCCAGTCCAAGCGATCGATGTCGCTACTAGCTAGACGAACAACTGTTGCTAAGGTTTGCTCAATGAGTTGCCGATGTTGCAAGTTTGGCAGTTGCGCCATTAATTGGGCAACATCTTCGGGGAGAGAATCAAGGGGATCGAAGGAGGGTATTAGATTCATGAGTGCCATTGCACAACTGGCACTCTATTGTACCGATTTTTGGATGTTTAGCTGTAGTCCTTTTACCAATAAAAAAGCACCTTAGATTGCTTAGATCCAAGGTGCGTTATTTAATTTATAGTTAAAACTACTTTTAAAGATACTTTTCTAAAGTGTTAGATAAAGTTGTCTTGGGTACTGCTCCAACAACCATATCTACTCTTTGCCCACCTTTAAAAATCATCAAGGTAGGAATGCTGCGGATACCGTATTGGCTGGCAACATTAGGGTTTTCATCAGTGTTAAGTTTAACAACTTTAACTTGACCGTCGTACTGCTGGGCAATTTCATCAACTACCGGGGCTACCATCCGACAAGGGCCGCACCAAGGGGCCCAAAAATCCACCAAAACTGGAACTTCACTGTCTAATACTTCTTGCTTAAATGATGCGTCTGTAACTTGTACGGCTGCTGACATTCCTATAAATCCTTGCTTATTTTGTTTATTACTTTGTTGAAAATTCTATCATAGGCTTAAGACTATATCTTATCTATCAACGGTGTATGTTTAGACAGATTTTAGTTAATTATAACTTTTGTATCAAAGTTTTGTACATCTACCATAAATAGACTAGCTAATACATATTACTCTACAGCTTGTCAACCTCTAAGAGGTGAATTAAAAATAAAGATATTGTTGTAAGTTCTAGGTGTTTCGTTGATTATGTTTGCGGGTAAGTTTGATTATTTAAACAATCAAGGAAACTGCTTACTTTTTATGTAAGGTGAAGATAAGTACGATCGCATTTGTAAATTTTTGTTCGGTAATTTGCTATTTGGGCGATCGCACTTTAGTTAAGTTTGCTTAAAGTTTTTCAACAAACTTATGATTTTTCCCTGCAAACTCTTAACTAAAACAACCGTTAATAAATTTATGACTGCTTAAACTAACGAAAAATTAGGTTTAGCCGATCTTGAGCAGTTTTTAGGGCGGCTTTGGGGGTACTTTTTCCTAATAGTACCGATTCTAAAGCCCTGCCTAAGCTTTCAGACAAGCGACTGTAACGGGGAAAAATTGGACGCGATCGCCCATATTTTGCCTGATCTAAAAATACCTTAACGGCGGGCTGCTCGGCTACAAAAGTTTGGTATTGTTGGCTTTGTCTGGCTGTAAGATTTATCGGCAAGTAACCTGTATTAATCGCCCATTGGGTTTGAAATTCCTCGGCGATCGCAAATTGGGCAAACTTTAAGGCGGCGGCTTCTTGCTTGGGGTTGGACTTAAAAACAAACAGATTCTCCCCTCCAATAGCAGTGGCAGGTCTTAATTTAGTTGGGATAGGAAAAACATCAAAATCGACCCCGGTTGCCTTTAACTGCCCCAAAGTCCAAGGTCCAGTAATTTGCATTGCAACTTTCCCTGCTAAAAAGTCGTCAATCTCAAAACCTCTTTCTGGTGACGATAGCACGGCGGAACCATCGGCGATTAAACTCTGCCAAAATTCCATTGCCGAAATTGCCCCTTCGTTGACAATTGCTGGGGTTTGGTTATCTTTAGCTACTAATTCGCCGCCACCACTCCACATAAACGGTAGCCACAAAAATACAGCAAATTCTCCCTTCCCTAAAGGTAAAAATATCCCGTGCTGGTCTACTTTGCGATCGCCATTGGTGTCTATAGTCAATTTACGGGCTACTTGGCGCAATTGTTCCCAAGTTTGAGGTAATTCGGTAATTCCCGCCGCTTTAAACAAGCTGGGACGGTAAAATATACCCACGTTATTTGTAGCAAAAGGTACAGACCAAGTATGCTTTTGATACTCCATTGACTCAAATAAAGCCGGATCGATTTGGCTAAGTTCTGGTAGTTTTTGCAACCAATTTTCTAAGGAAAAAATAGCGTTTAGTTCGACTAATTGCCCAGTAAGCGTTGCATTAAACCATAATAAATCTGGGGGTGCATTTCCAACTACGGCAGCTAATATTTTTGGTAGTTGTTGTTCTGCTTGTCCTACGTACAGCGATTCTACTTTAATATCTGGGTGTTGTTGATTAAACCTGTCTACTAGCTTTTGCAATACATCGCGGTTTGATGGTGGGTTTACTCCTTGCCATAAAGTTATCTTAGTTACATCAGTAGATTTTGGGGTTTCAATTAAGTTTTGACATCCAGTTAAAAACAGTGCGGTTGTAAGTAGTAATATTACAGAAAATTTGCGGAGGAAACTAAACAAATTTACCCAAGTCAGATAGTTAGGTATGGAAATATTATTTATGCTGAAAAAACTTATATTGGTTTTGGTGTTGGTTATTTTTAGCACAGGGATTTTTACAGGCTGTAATAGTAGCAGACAAGCAAATAATGATGGTGTTGTTACTATAACTCTTAGCGGCTGGAGTAATTTATTAGAAAAACAGCTTTTACAGCAGGTGG
This sequence comes from Tatlockia sp., assembly GCA_013698215.1. GTDB lineage: Bacteria > Cyanobacteriota > Cyanobacteriia > Cyanobacteriales > Chroococcidiopsidaceae > Aliterella. The sequence goes on from JACCVJ010000403.1 coordinate 5,035, forward strand.
TTGAGAAGTTTGAAGCGTTGAATCCGACTATAAAAGTTAGGTATGATGCGATCGCTGATGAATACATGGATGTACTTAAAACTCGCCTAATTGGCGATACGGCGGCGGATGTATTTTATTTAGATGCGTTGGAAGCACCAGCGATGATTTCTCCGGGTGTACTTCAACCATTAAATAATTATTTAAAAGCCGATTTAGATTTACAAGATTTTGCCCCAAACTTGCTTAAAGCCTTTGTACGCGACGGTGTAATTTATGGCTTACCTAAAGATGTTTCTACTTTGGCACTTTTTTATAACAAAAAAGCTTTTGCTGCGGCTAGTTTAACTCAACCGCCTAGTAATTGGGACGAGTTACGCAGCGATGCTAAAAAACTTACCATTAATAACAATCAAGATGGCAAAATCGAGCAATATGGTTTAGGTATTTCTCCAGAATTAGCTAGGCAAGTTTTTATGATTAAAGCTTTTGGCGGCGAGTTAGTTGATGCAGATAATAATGCTGCTTTCGCTTCCCCGCAAAGCTTAAAAGGCTTGCAATTAGTTGTCGAGCAATACGTTAAAGATAAGTCTGCGGCGCAACCTACCGATGTCGGTACAACTTCCGGGGGAGAAATATTTGGACAAGGTAGAGCGGCGATGGTAATTGAAGGACCTTGGATTATTTCTTATTTAAAAGAGACGTTTCCCAGCCTTGAATATGGAATTGCGGAAGTACCAACAATAACAGGTAAAAAAGGCACAATGGCTTACACTGTTGCTTATGTTATGAATAAAAAATCACAGCATAAATTAGCAGCATGGAAGTTGATTGCTTATTTAACTGGAAAAGAGGGAATGACAGCTTGGACAAAAACTGGTTTGGCGCTTCCAACTCGCGTCTCTGTAGCTAATAAATTAAATTATGACAAAAATGCTTTATATGCCCCATTTGTTGCGGGTACAAATTATGCGACTATATGGCAAGGCGGGGAACATTTACCATTGATAGTCAATAATTTTAATAATCAGTTTATTAGTGCAATTATCGGCGAACAAACTTTACAAAAGGCAATGCAAAAAGCCCAGTTTACAGCTAATAAAGAAATTGAATTATCTCAATAAATAACAGATGCTAAGTATTTTAAAAAAATCAAACAAACAATTTAAAGATTTAGTTAGTGCTTATATATTTATGAGTCCTACAATTGTTATTCTTTCTATTTTTTTAGTATTGCCAATCTTACTTGCTATTGGACTTTCTTTGTATAAAGTGCAACCTTTAGGTGAGATTAGCTATGCTTTTAGAGGTTGGAAAAACTTTTTTCGCCTTACCCAAGATGAACGAGTTGCGATCGCACTTAAAAATACTGTCGAATACGTATTAATTGTTGTTCCTATTCAAACAATTCTTGCTTTAGGTTTAGCTTTAATATTAAATACTCAAATTAAGGGTAAAAATATATTTAGAGTTTTATTTTTTTTACCGACAGTTACATCATCCGCCGTATTAACACTAATTTTTATGTGGATATGTAACTCTAACGGGTTACTAAATAACTTCCTAGCTTTTATACATTTACCTACCTACAATTGGTTAGGAGATCCAAAAGTTGCTCTCAAAGCAATTATGCTCATGAATATTTGGTCAACGGCTCCTTTATTTATGGTTATTTATTTAGCAGCAATGCAAGATATACCTGAAAATTTGTATGAAGCTGCGACTATTGACGGTGCGAATTGGTTTGATAAATTTATTTGGATCACTTTACCGTTTTTAAAGCCAATTACTTTTTTTGTAATTGTGATGGGTATTATTGGCACTTTTCAATTATTCGATCAATCTTATATATTTTCTCGCGGCTCTGGTGGCCCTAATAATTCAACTTTAACGGTGGTACTATTGATATATCAGTATGCTTTTAAAAATTTAGATATGGGTTATGCTGCGGCTTTGGCTTTGCTGCTAACTCTAGTAATTATGACTGTAACTTTAATGCAGCGTTATTTATTTAAAGAAGAAAGATTTGATTAATTATGCCGCGTTTTTCCGCCCTAAAAGCAGCCTTGTATTTAATTCTAGTTTTGTATGCACTCATTACTATTATTCCTTTTGTGTGGGCGCTTTCTGCTTCTTTTAAACCTTTGGCGGAAATTGTCGGTGGTGGGAATAGTTTTATTCCGCAACAGTTTACTTTAGCAAACTATCAACAACTATTTAGTCAAGAACCATTATTTGGACGCTGGTTATTGAATAGCGTTGTAGTTGCTGTTAGTGTAACTGCTTTTAATTTACTGTTTAATTCAATGGCTGGCTATGCTTTAGCTAGGCTGCATTTCCCAGGAAATAAGTTTTGGTTTTTCCTGATTTTGGCAGTTTTAATGATTCCGGGACAAGTCACTTTAATTCCTACTTTTTTAATATTAAAAAACTTAGGATGGTTAAATTCTTACCAAGGTCTTATTGTGCCTAGTACGATCAATGCAACTTTTATATTTATGATGCGGCAATTTTTTATAAATTTTCCTAAAGACTTAGAAGAAGCAGCAGCTTTAGATGGTTTGGGACACTTAGAAACCTTTTTTCAAATAGTTTTACCTTTAGCAAAACCTGCAATAGCTGCCCAAGCAATATTTGTTTTTATGGGTGCGTGGAATAATTTTTTATCGCCATTGATGATTTTGTCAGATTCAACAATGTTTACGCTACCTTTAGGTTTAAACATATTTAAAGGTCAATATATAAGCTACTGGAATTATATAATGGCGGCTTCGATGATGTTTACTTTACCTGCATTGGCTATTTATGCCTTTTTTAACCGCTACTTTATTCAAGGAGTAACTTTTACTGGTGGCAAATAAAGTCTTAGCCCATTTAGGACTGCTATAGTGAGAATAAAGAAATGTAACAATTCGTATGTAGTGCAATGGTACGGCTTGATTCTCCGCCAACTTTCTCAAATCCACTGCTAACCTATGATTACGATTTAGCGATCGCAGGTGGTGGCATTATCGGCTTAACCTTAGCTAGTGCCTTAAATAATTCTGGGCTAAAAGTAGTTGTAATTGAAGCAAAATCCCAATCAATCGCCGCCGCTAAAGGGCAAGCTTACGCCGTTCATCTACTATCAGGGCGCATATTTGCGGGAATAGGCGTATGGGATAAGATATTGCCCCAAATTGCTCATTTTTGTCACGTTCAGCTTTCTGATGCCGATTATCCTCAAGCTGTCAATTTTGAAAGTAATGATTTGGGTACAGAAGTCTTAGGCTACGTCGCCGAACATCAAGCCCTGCTAAAGCCTCTACAAGACTTTGTGAGCGGATGCCCTAATATTACTTATTTGTGTCCGGCACAAGTGCTAGAAGCTCAGTATCAGCCTTCTGGCGTGGAAATTAATTTGCAGATGGGTGACGAAGTAAAAACTATCCGCACCCGCTTGATTGTTGCCGCCGATGGGGCAAAATCTCAAATTCGTCAGGCGGCGGGAATTAATACGCGCGGCTGGCAATATTGGCAGTCATGTATTGTTGCTTTTGTCAAGCCTGAAAAAGGACACAATAATACAGCTTACGAAAAGTTTTGGAGTAGCGGGCCCTTTGCGGTTTTACCTTTGCCAGGGAATCGTTGTCGGATTGTGTGGACTGCACCCCACGCAGAAGCAAAAGCAATAGTCGCTTTGAATGACGAGGACTTTTTAGCTGAACTTACTAGGCGTTATGGCGCACAAATGGGCAAACTAGAGTTAATTGGCGATCGCTTTGTGTTTCCGGTACAGTTAATGCAGAGCGATCGCTATGTTTTGCCTCGTCTTGCTTTAGTTGGCGACGCTGCACACTGCTGTCATCCCGTTGGCGGACAAGGTTTAAATATGGGCATCCGCGATGCGGCGGCTTTGGCGCAGGTATTGCAGCAAGCTTATAGTCAAGGTGAAGATATTGGCGACTTGGCAATTCTCAAACGTTACGAAAGCTGGCGCAAGCAAGAGAATTTGACAATTTTGGGGTTTACAGATTTATTAGATCGAGTATTTTCTAATAACTTTTTGCCTGTAGTCATAATTCGCCGGATTGGTTTATTGATGTTGCGTCGAGTACCACCAATTAAAGTATTTGCTTTAAA
>JACCVJ010000412.1 GCA_013698215.1 Tatlockia sp.
AGGGGTTTTATGTCACCAAACAAGTTTAAGTTTCCAGTAAAAAGTTTGAGTTTAGTTGTCGGTGCGGCTTTGATGCTCGGACAAAATAGCCTAATAGCTAATGCTCAAACTCCCGCCGATGTAGTGGTCGATACTGGCTCCAACAGTGGCTCTAATAGCGGCTCTAATAGCGGCACAAACCCTATTTACGATCGCAATACTCGTTTTGCTTGCGAGTCTACTAGCGGTCAATACACCGTGATGTACTTCCCCGAAAGCCAACCCAATCAATCTTTTGCTTGGGCAACTCCTTCAGCTTTAGGCGGTGGCTGGAGTCCTCAAAAACGTTGCAGCGAAATTGCTAGAAGACTAGAGCAGTATAGACCAGACGGCTTAATTGAACTAACTACCAGTGTCGAAAATGGCTACAATACCGTTTGCGTGACTACCGAGAAAGTTCCCACTTGTCGGATTGTTTTAACTGTACCCCCCGGACAAGATCCTTTAACTACCCGCGATCGCGTTTTTGAAAATTTGACTGTAGCCGATAGCGGACAGCAAACTCAAGGGGTTTATACCTACACCGCCGGACGAGGAAACTCTCAAGTAGACCAACTAATAAATAGAGGGAGAGCGATTTTAGGCACTTCAAATAATAGCCAACAGAGCAATGCTATCAATCTGCGACCATTTTTAGATCGCGCTGATGGCGGAACGGGTGCAATGCTAAATAACGGCGTACCAGCAAAAACCCAACGCCTGCTAAAACCTGGTAGTTTCCGTTAGTCTGATATTTAATCCGCTAGAGTAAGTTAAATTTGAGTAGAAATTAACTTACTCTGGCTTAACTAAAGATGTTTAATCGGCAACGTATTGAACCCCAGCCTGGTCAAGAATCCGTATGGGATTACCCACGCCCCCCGCGCTTAGAAGATACAAATAAGCACATTCAAATTATATTTAACGATATTGCGATCGCTGATACTCATCAGGCAAAGCGAGTATTAGAAACAAGTCATCCACCCGTTTATTACATTCCACCGTGCGATATATTAATCGAGCATTTAGTATTAATGCCTCATTCTAGTTGGTGCGAGTGGAAAGGTAGAGCCGCCTACTACACCGTATTAGCTGGCGAAAAACAAGAACAAAATGCCGCTTGGTATTATCCCGCGCCTACAACAGAATTTGCAGACATCAAAGATCATGTAGCTTTTTATCCGCACTTAATGGATGCTTGCTATGTTGATGGCGAAAAAGTGCAGCCCCAACCCGGCGATTTTTACGGTGGTTGGATTACGAGCGATATTATCGGGCCATTTAAGGGCGGAGTCGGAACTTGGGGCTGGTAGTTGGGGTAAATCTAGCGAGCGTGTCATCAGGGGCAAGATAGACTGAAAGTATTGCTAAATATGCTTTTCAGTTATTGTTCGCCATAAAATCATCTAGACTTGATCCGCACTCGTCTGCCAAAGTCATCACCAGGTTCTACGAAAGAACAAAGGTTTTAGTCATGCTCTGTCATACTACAAACTGAGTTTTATACTACTTGTGCCCGTTGTAACACACTCGCTAGATTTACCCCATCTTCGTCGTACTGTCTATTACAAAACTTAATATTGTTCATCTGTCCAGAGAGGTAGTATTTCGAAGGTAATTTGGTATTAGAAAAATGAAATCAAATACGCTCCGCTTGCAAGCCCAACGCCTAAGTACTTTTTTCTGCTTTAGCCTTGCTAGTTTCAGCACCGCCCTGTTAATGGGTGCAACAACTGCCAACGCGCAACTGTTGCCGGATTTCGTTATCAAATTTGATAAAGTCAAGCGGGTCACAAACTTTCCCGAGCAAAAGGGCAGCGTGCAGCTTGTTGTCACCAATCAGGGCAACGAAGAGTACAAGGGAACTCTAAAAATCAACCTCTACGCATCGACGGACTCAGTCCTCAATAGAAATACTAACGGTCAGCTAGTTAATGATGAGCTATTGGGCAGTCTGGACAAGAAAAATGTCAATTTGAAGCCAGGTAAGTCCAAAACCTTCAACCTGAACTTTGCTACCCCTAAGTTCACTAGCGCCTCTAATGTGGCACCGGGAGCCTACTATCTGATTGGCGAGGTTGGCTCAGACAACACGATCGCTGAGAGCAATCAAACCAACAACCAGGCCAGCAACTTCATTTCTGCAGCTGGTAGTGACGCTGTTATCGTATGGAATGCAACGCTTCTGAATGCCATACAGATTTCCGAGTCTGGTGGGACACCGCCCCCACTAGCGGCACGCAATCAGGCGATAGTTCACGCGGCAATCTATGACGCCGTCAACGCGATCAACCGGAGCCACAAGCCTTACAAAGTGAATATAGACGCATCTGACAGCCGGATTGCGGGCGCGTCGCCCGACGCTGCGGCAGTCGAAGCAGCGTACCAAACGCTGGTATATCTGTACAAAAACCAAAAACCCACATTCGACGAACAGCGGACCAGATCTCTGGCGGAAATCCCCGATGGCGCGGCTGAGAACAATGGCGTTGCTTTAGGAAAATACGTCGCTGAGCAAATATTGGCCTTGCGGATGACGGATGGTGCTGATAAGGCACAGATTCCTTACACGCTGGGAACTGGCATGGGCGATTGGCGACCGACTCCCCCCGCTTTTCTGCCGCCATTATTGCCGGGGTGGGGCAGAGTCACTCCCTTTGCTATACCCAGCGGCTCAACATTCCGCCCAAAGGGTCAGCCAGTATTTGGTAACGCCGAGTACGCGAGGCAGCTCGAGGAAGTCCGGTTGTTAGGCGCGTTGCAGAACACTACTGTTACCAAAATCACCCGCACCCCAGAACAAACGCAAATTGCGATATTCTGGGCCTATGATCGCCCGGACACCTTCAGGCCGCCGGGTCAGTGGAACGAGATCGCGGAAAAAGTAGCCTTGGAGCAGGGCAATACGCTGGAAGCGAACGCCCGTTTGTTTGCGTTGCTGAACATTGCCCAGGCTGATGCGGGCATCGCTGCGTGGGATGCGAAATACACGTACAATCAATTGCGACCGATTAGCGCAATCCGGCAAGCTGATAGTGACCCAAATCAAAGCACGGTTGGCGATCCAAACTGGGTTTCGCTGCTACCAACCCCGCCCTTCCCCGACTACATATCGGGACACTCTACATTCGCTGGTGTATCAGGCAAAATTTTGTCGAACTTCTTCGGCGACAACATCAATTTTACAGTTACTTCACAAGAATTAAATGGCGTTACTCGCTCGTATAACAGCTTTACGCAGGCAGCGGACGAAGACGGCATCAGCCGCATTTACGGCGGCGTCCATGTCCGCTCAGCCAATGAAGATGGGCTGGCAACAGGTAGATCTGTGGGTGACTACGTATTTAATAACTTTTTGCAGTGATGCTTAGCTCAACTTTATCCAACTAGGCGGCGTAAATGGCGCATCTAGCTGTTGGACATTAGGGTGTCTTCCTAAGCGAAAGCGACGCTAAATGGATAAAGTCGAGCTAAGATGATGTTTGAAAAGCTGGTTGACCGAAAGTCATAGGGCGCAAGCCCCAACATTTACGTATGGGGTAAGCCCGGAGGGGATTAAAATCCCCTTCAAACTTCTTTCTGATTCTGAATGTACTGCTTAACTATTTCTCTTGGCGCTCCCCCAACTGTAGATACAAAGTAAGAGTTAGTCCACAGGGCATTGAGCCGAGATACGTGTAATTTCCTGCAAGATTGTCTGAAAACCCTTATCCTGTTTGAGTTTGAAAATTTGCTACATCAGAGTTAAAAAACCCGTTATTTGCAATGGAAAATCAAGCCTTTTGAAGGCATCTTGTAGGTTTGAGAGGGTCGAGGAGAGCATTACTACTCTACCCCTCCCGTCCGAAACCGTGCTTGCCAGTTTCCTGGCACACGGCTACTCAGTATGTTTCCCTTTGTCACTATGGGACTTCAAGCTGGGGTTCGGGGTAAATCTAGCGAGCGTGTCATCAGGGGCAAGATAGACTGAAAGTATTGCTAAATATGCTTTTCAGTTATTGTTCGCCATAAAATCATCTAGACCTGATCCGCACTCATCTGCTAAGTCATCACCAGGTTGCTACGAAAGAACAAAGGTTTTAGTCATGCTCTGTCATACTACAAATTGAGTTTTATACTACTTGTCGGGTAAGGAGGCACACGTCGCCGTGTCCCCCTCCCCTAAGAACGGCTCGTGATAGTTTCCCCTCAAGCCGCTCAAGCATCCAGTTACTCAGGGAGTTTTTCTCAGATGCAGATGACGGTGGCAAGCTGTATGCAGATGAATAAGATTTTCTGCCCTGTCTGTGCCTCCGTCTGCAACACTCAGGAGATGATGGGTGTTCAATGCTTCT
>JACCVJ010000432.1 GCA_013698215.1 Tatlockia sp.
AACCTAATCTCCTCAACGTTGCTGTTAGTCGCGCTCAGGAATTATTTATTTTGGTCGGGAATCTAGAATTACTTCAATCTGGGGGGTATACGGAAATGCTAGTAGAACACATCAAGCAAAGTGGAGAGATTCGCTCTTTGCCACGAGTGCTGCCAAAAAAATTGAGTTAAAAAAAGATTGAATAATAATTGTCAGTTGCAGCGAATTTTTGCTGGGTTAACTTAAAACTGGATATTTATTGTCTTTCGCTTTCCTGGTAACTCTTGAGCATCTAAAATATATTTTTCTTACTTTAGCTCTGCAATCGTCCACAAGAGGATTTGATTGTTTCTACTGAGATAGTCTCTAAAGATAATAAAGAGCGGTTGTAGCTCTAAAACTTTAGCAGAGAATCATTTATTAGACTGCAACTGGCTCTGTTGACCGAAAACCATTTCCATCCAACTGGCTAGTATTGGGGGACACGCGCCTAGCGATCGCAGTCAGCAAAGTCCCTAGTTGCATATCGTCCATCGATTGGACAAAAACTTCGATATCCGCCTGTTCAATACTTTTTTCTGCAAGCAAGAGGTAAAAATAGGATTTTGAACCTGGCGCTAACTGTTCGAGCGTACTGAGGATGTCCTCAAGAGTAGTGTGCGACATTGCCCCTCCTTTGCCATTTCTAAACTGGGAAACGTGAGCCTCACTAACATTGGCAAGACGCGACAAAACTTTCCCCGTAATACTGTATCTCTTCAAGGTTTTGTCAAAAGCTTCGTGAATTAACATTAAGGTTTTTTATGCTAGTAGTTTATTAGTGATAAATTTGTATTTAGCTTAAATGAATCACATTGATGATTCACCAAATTATAATAACTCCACACTTGACGAGGTAAACATTAATCCAATAGACCATCAAGCAACTAATTGAGCAGGCTAACTCACTAAGAAAAAGAACCCATCACTTTTACGAGTTATCTACTTCTATTCTAGCCAAATTGTCCGATTCTACATTGAGAAAATTACTTATAAACGTAAATTTTTCGCTCTTTGGTAAGACCAGGAAGTAATGTGCGACTTTTACAACTCAATGCAAAGATAGCTAGGCAACTGACCGTACCGTACCAATCTACGTTCGTTTGACAAAAACTAGCCCCGCTCTGTTTCAAGCAAAGCGAGGCTTTAACACACGTTCAATGTACTAATTCTTTACCAATTATGACACATCCAAAAACAAAGATTCAGGGAAAGTTTCACGCACGAAGTTTTGGCTCAGTATCTAAGCTTAAGAAATTACTACTTGTGGGAACAGCTTGCCTGGGTTTTAATTTTAATTGCTGCGAGGAGTTAATGTAATGAGCTTCCTCAAACGTAAAACACATAAGCCTCAAGCCGTTGAAACTATAGCCGAGCCAGAACAAGGGTTTGCTCAGATTGCTTTTGCCGATATCGATACAGCTATAGATAACAAGTTGACCGCCGCAGAGTGGCGACTGTGGATGTACCTGACGAAGATTGACCGCTACGGTGACAAATGGCGAGACTTGCCTGCTCCTATAGAAATAGCCGTTCGTCTTGGCATGGACAGGCGGACTGTGGAGAAAGCTATGTTCCGACTTGACGAGTTGGGGCTGTATTCAGTCCGGGTACAAAAGTGGCAAGGTGTTAATTCTTCCGCAGCACGCGCTCACGATACGGCTCAGTTTATGAAACAGGCGAAAAAGAGCCGCGAATCCGTGAAACCCGCTTTAGATAAGGGCGGTTATTTAGCCCAAAATGCGGTTAATTTGCCCAACGAACGGTTAAATAACCCCAGTACGGTTAATTTGCCCAACGAACGGTTAAATAACCCAGATCGAGCGCTAGAACTATTACCAGACAACAGTTCTAGCGCTCCTCATACTATTAAGACTTATTCAAACTTTATACAGACTCTCTTAGAAAGCGAGAGAGAGAATTTTGAGAAATTTGTAAGAGAAGAATGGAGGCGGCTAAAAAGAGAGGAAATTGTTAGTTTGGAGCGCTTTTTAGCAAAACCAGAAGACCTTAAAAGTTGGTATGAAAGATTTTTAAAATCCCCTGTGGGTAAAGAAGCTAAGAAAAAAGCGATTGCCTCTGGACGTGACTGGCAAAACGATCCCTGTTTCATAGAGTGGATTCATGAAGCATTCCATCGTGGCTACGAATGGGTACATGAAAACGAAGCAGATCGAGAGCAGCGCAACGCTTTTTATGACTGGGCTTTCGCAGTTAACGCCTTTGAGGGGGTGTGTTTATGAACCTGCCCCAATTACCACGCGAACCCATTAGACCTGAATTGGAAGGGGATAAAGCAGAGCGGGAACTTTGGCAACCAAAATGGAGATGTTTTTGCTGCTCTGATAATGGATTAATCAGCCCTCATTTGGTACTGCTAGTAATTCCAGATTACAACCATCACCGCGACAAATATGTAATTTGTCAAAACCCTCGGTGTCATCAAGGAGAAGATTATAGAGGCGATCCCTCCTACGACGGGCGTTTTACCGCAGGCATTTGTGCCGAACTAGATAAAGTTGCCCGTCAAGATTGGCGAAACACCATAGAAAGCAAGTTTCAGAGACTTCAAGATGCCATTAAAGAAACTGCCAAAAATAAGAGCTTGAGATTAAGCGATCGCACAGCAATTGAAGAATTGGAGGCGCAACAACGGCATTGGGAAGCTAGCAACGCCGATCCCTCACAGTTAAGATCGATGGCGCTGAAGTATTTGGGTGATGAATACATAAAGAGCAATCCATTATGACTACAAAGTTAAGGAACGGCGTGGTGAAAGAGGGTGATCGCGTCACTTGGAGTAATACCAATTTAAATAGGAGTTAGGGCAGATAAGGCATCCAGGATGAAGGAATAACCTGTGATGCAAGCAATCACTTCTGGTGTTAACTTGGCAAGGAGTTGCTCTATTTCAGTTTGCAGTTGCTCAAGGGTCTTAAACGAAGCCCATTTGAGGTCAGCCTTTAGATGTTCCTACAATCGCTCAATTGGATTGAGTTCTGGACAATAAGGGGGTTGAAACAACAAAATGACATTTTCCGGGACAATCAAATTTTTGCTCTTGTAGAATCGTCCATTATCGACTTGAAGAATGTTAACGCTATCTGGATAAGCAGGGATAATTCATTCTATAAGTAAAAATAATTTGTCTATGTCATGGGCAAGAAATCGTTCCGCCTTGGTTAGAGAGTCGTAACCGCCAAGACGAGCAAGATTGATGGCGATATTGCGGATGATAGACCAATTGGTGGCAGCATTATAGTTACTCAATGGAGCCGCATCTTCACCAAAAGTCACATCTTTCACCCAGTGCAGACGATTCTCAATTCCCCAATGCTGACGAATCCCATTGGCAAATGTAGTAGCTGTTGAAACTAAAGAGCTAATGTAATAATTGGTCTGTAAATATTTTTTTCCTAAGCGGATACCAATGCGTTCAACTTGAATGAAGCTTTTTGCTCCAAGCCAACCCTTGTCGATGCCACAAAGGTCGGTGAAGACACTCGCGATTCGACAGGTCGAACGGGCCGCGGTTTTTCTCAATATCAACAAACCGTTCACAGGGTTTTTGCCCTTCGGCAATCGTTTTAAGTTGTGTCAATAGTCTAGGTTGATTAGCTTTGACGGTGATAACGTAATCGTTGCCGCTCTCAATGATGAGCTTAGTAGTTTTTTTGGCAGTGCAACGCATCCATGGTGAGTACGACTCCTTCCAAGTGCAACGCCTCAAGCATTGTTTGCACCACTTTCAATTCACTATTTTGTTTCGATTCAAACTACTGGGTGACAAGCACTACTCCCTGAAGGCTACTGTAGAGCGAAACCAAAGAAACAAAGTTCTGGTAAGCCGTGCCATAATCTGTGACTGTTCCTTTAATACTTTTGCCATCAATTGCTATCCACTCTTGAGGTTGGACATCAATCGCATGAATAGCTGTAGCGACCCACAATACTAAATGCTCCAGACCACAATAATCGCTATTTTGAGACCAGATTAACTGCAACTATAAAGTCAGTTGAGACCGAATTAAATCCAACTAAGACCAGATTATTTGCAACCAGACCACAATAATAGAGTTGAGACCAAATTAACTGCAACTAGAAAATGAGCAGAAACTCAAGGCAATAAAACGAGCGTTTTATTTACTGAAAATTGACAAGTTGCTACGCAGCAGTAAATAGTCATTTCGTAGGTTAAAGAACTCATTAATTTTATCTACGGCAATATATGCAAAAGTAGCAACGAGTTCATTGACTTCTCTGATATACCATTCCCTAGATATGAGTCAGAGAGATGGTTTTAAGCAATAAACTTATAGTTGCAATTAATGTGGTCTCAGTTGGATGATTGTGGTCTGGTTGCAAATAATGTGGTCTTATTTGGAACTAATGTGGTCTCAAGTGCAGTTATAGTTGCAGCTAATCTGGTTTCAAAAAGGCGATGATTGCGGTCTCAAGGGTTTAGTAATGTGGGTCGCTACAGTTAGCCGATTGTCGGTGATAAGTAATTACAATCTTCAGGTGCGCATAGCTTTCAGCCTTAGCGTGATTTTTGTCACACTGGCTACTCAAATGCCATAAATACCAATTAGTTCTGCTGAAGTCTCTCTATGTTTCAACTGCCCCTAGCGCTTTTAAGGTTGTCCTCTGTGCCTCATTTAAACCTGTAATACCAGCAATATTCATACCCTCATAAGGTCGAGGTACTCTCAGAGTGTTTAAGCACTCTCCGGTCGTGATGTCCCAACTCTTAATCGTCTCGTCAAAGCTAGCGCTAAAAAAGATTTGTTGCTCTGCTCTGGAACTTACTTGTACCTGCTGGGAAAATTTTCTCCCCGACTTAGATATTAATGCCCAAATTATCCCTGTGTGTTCTTTTAAAACATGGAGACATTGCCCAGTATCTACATCCCACACGCGAATTACGGAATCAAAGCCGCCGCTAATTAATTTTTGACCATCAGAACAGTAAGCGATCGCAGTTACCGCTCCATCATGCCCTTGCAAAGTTTGCACACATCGCCCTGTACTAACGTCCCATAGTTTGATAGAAGAGTCGAAACTACTACTGGCGAGAAATTGACCGTTCAGACTGAAAGCTAGTGACCAAACGCTATTAGTGTGTCCCTTTAAGGTAAAAATACATTGTCCTGTACTAACCTCCCAAATTTTGATATCTTGGTCAAAGCCACCAGTGGCAAAATGCTGACCGTTAGGACTGAAAGCAACTGTTACTACAGAAGCGGTGTGTTCAAACAAAGTTCTGAGACATTTTCCTGTATTCGCATCCCAAATCTTGACGGTGTGGTCGTAGCTGGTACTAACAAGATACCAGGGATAATTCGTTTCTTAAAGAAATACTAGAATGATTAAAATAAACCACTTAAAGAAACAAGATGGGAGCAAACTTAATCCAATCATTTCAGAATATTAAAGATTTCCGCGCTTCTCAAGGGAGACGTTATCCTCTATGGCTAATTTTGCTATTAGTGGTGATGGGAACCATCAGTGGATGCCGAAGTTACTACGCACTCGAAGACTTTGGGGTGCGCCACTACGGGGTCGTGAGTGAGAAATTAGGACTAACGGTAACTCGCCTGCCATCAGATACTACTTTTCGTCGCATCTTACAAAAGCTCGATTTTCAAACTTTGGCACAGCAGTTCGAGCAATGGGCTGACAGCACTTTCGATACTAAGCCAGGTGAGTGGGTGGCAATAGACGGCAAGAGTATCAGAGGAACTGTGATGGAACCGGGAACAGCTTACCAGAACTTCGTTAATATGGTTTCGGTTTACAGTAGCCAGCTTGGAGTAGTGCTTGCGGCCCAACAGTTTGAATCGAAATACAATAGTGAATTGAAAGTCGTACAAACAATGCTTGAGGCGTTGCAACTTGAAGGAGTGGTATTCACCTTGGATGCCCTGCACTGCCAAAAAAACTACTAAGCTGATCGTTGAGGGCGCAAATGATTATGTTATCACTGTCAAAGGTAATCAACCTAGACTATTAGCACAACTATCAACAATTACCGAAGAGCTAAACCCCTGCGACCAGTTTTTTGATATTGAGAAGAATCGTGGGCGAATTACCTGTCGAATCGTCAATGTCTTTACTGAACTTAAGAACATTGACCGCGATTGGGTAGGAGTGCAAAGTCTTATCCGAGTAGAGCGCATCGGTATCCGCTCCGGCAAGAAATATCTACAGACTAACCATTACATTAGCTCCTTAGTTTCAACCGCTACTAACTTTGCTAATCAGATTCGACAGCATTGGGGAATAGAGAATCGTTTGCACTGGGTGAAAGATGTAATTTTTGGGGAAGATGCGGCTCCCTTCGGTAACTACAATGCTGCTACCAATTGGTCTCTTATTCGCAATATCGCCATTAACCTTGCTCGTAAGGGTGGTTATAGTTCTTTGACCAAGGCGGAACGCTTTCTTGCCCATGACATCGACAAGCTTTTTTTACTTCTAGAATGAATTATCCCTGAGCGTAACCCACTAACTTTTGCACTGTAATAATTATCTACGCCTGCATCTACGTCTTTCATGACTCCAGATACAAACTGGAACTATCAGTTGGTCGGGCATGAAGATAACGCCCAGTAGTGGCAATGTTGGCATGACCTAAAGTTTCTTTGACCAAATGCACTGGAGCGCCCCGGTCCATCGCATGACTTGCATGGGCGTGTCTCAGCCAGTGAGGACTAATAGCCTTGGCAATTGTTGGTTCTAGTCCTGGCACTCGTTGAGCCGCAGCTTTAACAGGTAGAGTCGATGGG
>JACCVJ010000468.1 GCA_013698215.1 Tatlockia sp.
GAAGCAACTTCTGTAAGCGGTTGCAAAGGTTCGCCAGGATTAGCGCTAAATAGAAACGTAATGCGATCGCCTCCCATCGCTGAAACTGTAGTTGGTTCAATAGCAACTTGAAACTTTACTTTATCCATTGCCAAGGGTTTAAGCTCAATTAGTAGCTTTTCTTCCATCCGCACTGCGGTAGTTTGGCGCAGTTTAGTTAGTTTATCTACCGTTTGCATCAGCTTGGCATAACAAAGTTGTTCCCGTTGTTCCATTGCTTCAATCGATTGTTCGCCACCGTCTATTTCTGCTAGTTCTGTTTGAATGCGATCATAATAAGCCAGCACTTCTACGAGGGTAGGGCCGTACTTACGGCAAATTTGTTTTAATTCCCTAATTCGCTCCTCCACCTCCTCTAATCGTTGCGGATCGGCTTCTAACGCATCTCCATAAACGTGTATTTGTCTGCCTACTTCCCCCACCGCCGCCAAAGCTTCGGAAATCGCATCTACTAACGGCTGCAACTGAGAGTCATACAGCACCATGTCTGCTAAAACTGATTCAGCATTTCCTAGCAAATCCGCCGCCGCCAAACCATCGTTATCGTTTTGATATACTGCCTGATAAACCTTGTAACTTAATTGTTGCAATTCCACTACATGACTAAGGCGCTGGCTTTCTTGTTCTAAAAGTTCAATTTCATCAGGAGTTCTTAAATTTGCCGCCCCTAATTCTTGCGACTGATACTTAAGTAAGTCTAATTGCTGCAAACGCTGGCGATCGCACTGGCGGCGTTTTTCTAAGTTTGTTTTTGCTTCTTGATACTCAGCAAACAGCTTCGATACAATTTCCCGCTCTTTAAAATGCGCCTCACCGCCGTAAAGATCCAACCATTGCCTAACTTGTGCCGATTGTCCGACTTGTACAGTTTGTCCTTGGGCGGTAATTTCAACCAATAAGCCGCGCAACTGTGTCATTACCTGACGATTGACTAATACGCCGTTTACTCGCGTGCGACTCCGAAGACTACCACTACTAGCATTCATTTCTCGACTGCAAACTAGCGTTTCTTCATCAATTAGCTCAATTTCTTGCTCTACTAACCAAGCCGCCAAAGATCGGTTTAACTTAAACGTAGCCTCTACCATTGATCGATTTGAGCCTGTACGGATCACGCGGCTAGAAACTTTACCCCCCAAAGCTGCATCGATCGCATCTAAAATAATTGATTTTCCCGCCCCCGTCTCTCCCGTCAGCACGTTTAAACCTGCGCCAAACTCCAGATTCAGCCGATCAATTAAGGCAAAGTTTTCAATTAAAAGGGATAAAAGCATAAAAACTTAATTTACCGTCAGGTTAGATGCCAAAAATAGCCAGTTTGATAGACACTTTTAGTTTAGTGTGAGTTCTCGATATAGTACATCCATACTTGTACATCGTTACTAAACAATAAAGATTAAACTGTTGATGTACAGGCAATTTTTAACCAAATTACTATCGCCAACTTAAAAATATTTCCCAATGCAGCCTACCGATCCTAACAAGTTCACAGACAAAGCCTGGGACGCAATTGTCAAGTCCCAAGATATAGCCCGAAGTTTTTTGCAACAGCAGTTAGATGTAGAACATTTAATATTGGCACTGTTAGAACCGAACGAATTGGGCGATCGCATTTTAACTAAGGCTGGGATCGAACTTAGCCGCTTTCAACAACAACTTGATGCTTTTACCCAGCGCCAGCCCAAAATTGGCAAAAGTGAACAACTCTACCTAGGGCGGAGTTTAGACCTATTGCTCGACCGCGCAGAGGCAGCTAGAGCGAAGATGGAAGACGAGTTTATCTCCATCGAACACATACTTTTAGGCTTGGTTCAAGATGATCGCATTGGTCGCCGTTTGTACAAAACTTTCAACCTCGACACGGCAAAATTAGAAGCAGCAATTCAGGCGGTTAGAGGTAGCCAAAAAGTTACCGATCAAAGCCCCGAATCGCGCTACCAAGCTTTAGAAAAGTTTGGGCAAGATTTAACAGAACAAGCAAAAAGTGGCAAACTTGACCCCGTAATTGGTAGAGATGAAGAAATTAGGCGGGTAATTCAAGTATTGTCAAGGCGTAGTAAGAATAATCCTGTCTTAATTGGCGAACCTGGGGTAGGTAAAACTGCGATCGCCGAAGGGTTAGCCCAAAGGATAATTAATGGTGATGTTCCCGAAAATCTCAAAAATCGGCAACTAATTTCTCTAGATATGGGTAGTTTAATTGCTGGGGCTAAATATCGCGGAGAATTTGAAGATCGTTTGCGCTCGGTACTCAAAGAAGTTACCGAATCTAATGGGCAAATTGTCCTATTTATCGACGAATTACACACTGTTGTAGGTGCGGGAGCAGGTCAAGGGACAATGGACGCAGGAAACTTGCTTAAACCCATGCTGGCGCGGGGAGAATTGCGCTGTATTGGTGCAACAACCTTAGACGAGTACCGTAAGTATATCGAAAAAGATGCCGCTTTAGAGCGCCGATTTCAGCAAGTATTTGTCAAAGAACCAACAGTCGAAACAACAATTTCTATTTTGCGCGGCTTAAAACAACGCTACGAAGTGCATCATAGTGTCAAAATTACCGATTCCTCTCTAGTAGCCGCCGCTACCCTATCTAATCGCTACATTAGCGATCGCTTTTTGCCTGATAAAGCAATAGACTTAGTAGACGAAGCCGCCGCCCAACTAAAAATGGAAATTACTTCTAAACCCTCAGAATTAGAAGCAATTGATCGGCGTATTATGCAGCTAGAAATGGAAAAACTATCGTTAGCTGGAGAAGATCAACGCGCCGTCACTACCAAAGAGAGATTAGACCGAATCCAGCAAGAAATCGCTAGTTTAAGCGAAAAACAGCAGGAATTTAACAATCAATGGCAAGGCGAAAAACAGATATTAGATGCTATTAGCACCTTAAAAAAAGAAGAAGATTCTTTGCGAGTTCAAATTGAGCAAGCCGAACGCGCCTACGACTTAAATACCGCCGCTCAGTTGAAGTATGGGCAATTAGAAGGAGTCCAACACGAGCGCGAAGCTACTGAAGCGAAGTTACTAGAAATTCAAACCCAAGGTTCTACACTGCTGCGCGAAGAAGTCACCGAAGCAGACATCGCAGAAATTGTCGCGAAATGGACAGGTATACCTGTAAATCGCCTGTTAGAATCCGAGCGCCAAAAGCTTCTCCAACTAGAAAGCCATTTACATCAACGAGTAATTGGTCAAACTGAGGCAGTAGAAGCCGTTTCCGCCGCCATCCGCCGCGCCCGTGCAGGCATGAAAGATCCCGGCCGCCCCATTGGTTCATTCCTGTTTATGGGCCCTACAGGAGTAGGTAAAACTGAGTTAGCCCGCGCTTTAGCACAATTTTTATTTGATGCTGATGATGCTTTAGTGCGTTTAGATATGTCCGAATACATGGAGAAACACTCAGTATCGCGCTTAGTCGGAGCGCCTCCAGGCTATGTAGGCTACGAAGAAGGCGGTCAATTATCCGAAGCTGTGCGCCGTCGTCCTTATTCCGTCGTATTACTAGACGAAGTAGAAAAAGCCCATCCCGATGTCTTCAACATTTTGTTGCAAGTGTTAGACGACGGACGTATTACAGATTCTCAAGGTAGGACGGTAGATTTTCGCAACTCTGTAATTGTGATGACTAGCAATATCGGTAGCGAACATATCCTAGATGTAGCAGGAGATGATCGCAAATACGACCAAATGCAGACCAAAGTATTAGAAGCCTTGCGATCGCATTTTCGCCCCGAATTCCTCAATCGTGTTGATGATATTATTCTTTTCCACACCCTCAAACGCAGCGAACTCAGGCAAATTGTCGCTATCCAAATCAAGCGCGTGATGAATCTTTTAGCCGACCAAAAAATTAGCTTAGAATTATCCTCCACCGCTTTAGACTTCTTAGCCGAAGTGGGTTATGACCCCGTTTATGGCGCTCGTCCCCTAAAAAGAGCAATTCAAAAGCAAATTGAAAACCCTCTAGCTACTAAGCTGTTGGAAAATACCTTTACTGAAGGCGATACTATTCTTGTAGATTAT
>JACCVJ010000487.1 GCA_013698215.1 Tatlockia sp.
TTGATAGGCAAATAATACGAATTGCAAAAGATAAGATTATTAAGTTTAATCCGCGAAGATATTGTATATTTTCATCGGCTGACATAGAAGTATCGCAATCTGAAGTCATTGCGATAGAGGTTAAGAACATAGCTAAAGAGCATGGCTGTCAAATTATTATTAACGGAGTCTTACCAACACTTAAATATTATTTAAGGCTAATTACATCTTTAGAGGATTTTATTGCAAGTTATTCAAAGTTAGTAGAAGAAGATAAAGAACTTAAAAGTATTCATAAAATAAAGTGGAATGAAATTTTGTTAAATCTAACTTAGCTAGACAAAAATCTTAGTTTATTTATCATCTCAGTTTAATAAAAAATATTGTATTTAAAATTGCAACTTTAATTCCATTCAGCTATTTAATTATCAGGTAACACCGCCGACGGACACAAATCTGCAAGTATGCACTCGTCACATCGTGGACTTCTCGCCTTACAAACTTCTCTACCGTAGTAGACCAATCTAATTGACCAATTTTCCCAGTCTGGCTGAGGCAACAAGCGCATCAAATCGCGCTCGATGCGAATTGGATCGGTATATTCCGTCAAGCCTAAGCGATCGCACAACCGTTTAACATGAGTATCTACCGTTACCCCAGCATTAATGTTGTAACCATGCGCCAACACAACATTCGCCGTTTTTCGGGCTACTCCTGGAAGCCTTAACAATTGCTCCATGCTTGCAGGTACTTGTCCGTTAAATTCCTGCATCAGCAAAGCCGCCGCCCCTTGAATATTTTTAGCTTTATTGCGAAAAAAGCCTGTAGAACGAATTAAAACTTCTAATTCTTCAATCTCAGCCTTTGCCAAAGCCGCCGCATCAGGAAAGCGGCGAAACAACTCTGGCGTAACTAAATTAACTCGCTCGTCAGTGCATTGCGCCGATAAAATAGTTGCCACCAGAAGTTGTACGGGGGTTTCGTAGTTTAGCGTACAAGGTGCGTTTGGATAAAGAGTTTTCAAACGCACCAAAATCTCTAACGCCCGTTGCTTTTTAACTGCCCATTTGCGGGTTATGCTCACTGAAATAGCTTTTGTACCCACTCCAAGTTTGCCGTGTCGCGCACGATTAAGAAAATTCCCAAACCTAACAATAACATCAGCCCAGTTTGCATTACCCCATCTTGAATCTTTGCAGGTAAAGGTTTGCCGCGTACAGCTTCAAATAACAAAAATGCCAATTGACCGCCATCTAAAGCAGGTAAGGGCAAAGTGTTGATTACCGCCAGGTTAATGCTAATTAAAGCCGCAAATTGTAGCAAATTAGCAGCATCAGAACGAGCAATTTTTGCGCCAAAATCAACGATCGCAATGGGGCCGGAAATTTGACCCGCCGTTTCGCCAAAGTTGCCGATTAGTTGCCCAAAACCACCAATTGTTAGTACGACAATTCGTTGAAATTCTGTAGCTGCGGCGCTAAAAGCATCTAATACACTAACTTTTGTGCGTTCTACGCTGCCATTAGGAGCTAAGGCAATGCCAATACTACCGCGAGCGCCTGTTTTTGCTTCTGGGGTAACATTGACGGTTAATTGCTCGTCTTTACGCCCAATTTTTAACTGGAGTGGCTGTCCTGCACTCGTTCTGATAATTTGGCTCAAAGCCTCCATTTCCTGTAAGGAATTACCAAAAGTGCGATCGTTTACTGCCAAAATTACATCGCCGGGTTTAATTCCCGCCTCCGTTGCTACTCTACTTACATTTGCAGCTAATTCCGGTACTAATACCCCTGGTAGACTAGCTTGGGGAATGCCCACAAAGCCAATATGTGTAACCAGTAGTAAGTAAGCAAAAATTAAATTAGAAATTACTCCGGCGCTAATGACGATCGCGCGATCGATTACCGGGCGATTGCTCAGTAAATCGGGGTCGTTGGGGGGAATTTTACTATCGGGGTCGTCATCAGGAAAACCAACGAAACCACCAAGGGGAAAGGCTCTAACCGCGTACTCGGTTTCTGTTCCCTGGTACTTAAATAAAACCGGGCCAAAACCTAAAGAAAAACGGTTAACGTGAATACCCTGAGAACGGGCGGCTACAAAGTGTCCGAGTTCGTGTACTACTATAAGAACCGCTAAAACTGCGATCGCTGCCAATACTGACATAGAAAACTTTAATTAAACGCAACATTTCTTCAATTCTACGCTGATGTCGCCTTAGACGGGGTAACGCTCAAGCATGTAAGGAATTAAAAGCAGAATTTAAAGGCGATCGCGCCCACAGGCATAAGAAATAGTTAGAGGTAAATCAGGGCATCCTGATTTTATGTTTTACAGCAAGTTTAGACAGCAAGTCCAATAGCAAGGCGTTCTAGTTGCTCTTTATATTCGATTCTGCTGACCCAGTTTTCTGACCAAACGCTCATCCCGAGATAAGCTCCTGCAAACGCTCCTGTTAGACAAGCTATCGAATCTGAGTCGCCGGAAGTAGTTGCTGCTCTTTGCAATGCTTTTTTGGGGTCATCGGGGTACAGCAAAAAACACAATAGTCCTGTACCTAATGCTTCTTCCGCTATCCAACCCGCGCCCGTTGCTAGACATGGGTCAGCATCGTAGTTAGGAAACTTTAAAGCCGCATTTAGCCGATCTAATACTTTTATAACTTCATCCCACCCACGAGTTATAAATGTTTTGGGTGTATCTTCTCCTGGTCTTTGCCAAAGAGTTCCCAACCATTGTTCGTGATAAGTGTGCCTTTGGGACATCGCATAGGCACGCAAATCTTGCCGAAGAGTGCTGAGGTTGCCATTATTGAGGAGGTGTCTTGTTAACCAAGCGGTAAGATCGGAAGCAGCTAATGCGGTCGGATGACCGTGAGTGAGTGCGCTTTGAAATTGGGCGATCGCCGCGCAGGTTTCTGTTGATATACTTTTGCCGTTTATCTGCATCAGTCCTACGGGGGTTACGCGCATATTTGCACCGCAGCCTTTTGAGTTCTTGACTGTAGCCTCTACCCAATGCTTGCCTGTTTCCAGAGCTTCACAGGCTTCAAGGCAAGTCATACCTGGAGCGCGGTTGTTGTCGGGGGAGTTGAGCCACTCAATGAAAGACTGACGTAGCGACGATTCAAGATGTTTTGGTGTTAGTGAATTATTTTTGCTTGAAATTAACGCATTAGCTACGGCGATCGCCATTTGAGTATCGTCTGTCACGCGCGCTGGGTTTCCTTCTAGTTCAAGGGGACCATTAATGACGCATTTGCTAACGATTTCATTGACAGACATAAACTCGGTCGGAGCGCCATAAGCATCACCAAAGGCAAGACCGAATAAACTTCCTTTGACTTTATCTTCAGTAGTCATCAGTACCTCACAACAGATATAACTTTCAAACTGGGATAATTACAAGACTTCGCGTTTGAGATAAGTTTGTAATACCTCTGGTATTTTCACCGTCCCATCGGGCTGCTGGTAATTTTCTAAAATTGCTGCCATTGTCCGCCCTACCGCTAATCCCGAACCATTTAGGGTATGAATGA
>JACCVJ010000339.1 GCA_013698215.1 Tatlockia sp.
ATGATTTACTAAGCGGCGGTAGTGGAGACGATTTCTTGAGTGGTGGGAATGATAATGACATTCTCAATGGTGATGCGGGCAACGATCGCATTTTTGGTGATGCTGGCAATGATCGCATATTTGGAAATGAAGGGGCTGATATCCTCAATGGTGGTGAAGGCAATGACGTAGTTTTTGGCGGCACGGGGAACGATCGCTTTTTTGCAGGTTCTGGCAACGACCAAGTCTTTGGCGAAGATGGTGATGACAACGCTGATGGGGAAACTGGAGATGATTTCTTGAGTGGCGGTAATGGTAAAGATACACTCTTTGGTAGTATAGGCAACGACTTCCTCGCTGGTGATGGAGGAGACGATGTACTTGTTGGTGGAGTTGGTAACGATACCCTAAAGGGTGGAACTGGTGACGATACTTTAATAGGCGTTGACCCCTTTGTCCCAGCTTTTGGATTCGGGAGTAACGAGATTGATATCTTAACTGGTGGGGCAGGAATCGATACTTTTGTCCTTGGAGACAAGAATAATGTCTTCTACAATTTCAGTGTCTCTGATGATACTGGCTTTGCTACAATCACTGACTTTAACTCTAGCTACGATACTATCCAGCTTAACGGAACCCAAGAGCAATATTCTTTATCTCAAGGTTCTACAGCTTCGGGAGACGTATTTACTAACATCTTCTTCAACACATCTAACCAAATAGGCGACCTAATTTCCACAGTACAAAACGTCCAAATTTCTGACTTTAGTACTGGCTTTAGCTTCGTTTAACTTTAACGTCGTAATTTTCCAGCCATAATGTACTGATTTGGCGGTGAAACTTACGACGGGTAATGACGAGGCGTTTTGGGATGAACTATTCATCCCAAAATGCTACTTCTATGAATAGAATTCCCCCAACTGTTTGCTAGGAAGTCCCCACCAAAAGCTAACAGCATTGTGGTGAGGCAGCATATTACTGTTCGTCGCGCCCGTGGACTTGAGCAGGTGGACTTGTAGCTTCGACGGCTGTAAAGGATTCTAAGATTTTGTAGGTGTGAGAGGAACCTTTAGGGACAACCCAAGAGTTGCCAGGTTCTAACAAAATCATTTGTCCTTCAAGGTGCAGTTCAGCTTTGCCTTTAATCACATAACCAACAGTTTCATATTCCCGCGTAGCTGGGGGTTTAGCGTCGGAAGTTGGTTCCTCATCTTCCCACAGACGCATAGATACAGATTTACCAGAGGCGAGATATTTTTGTCCTAATTGACCTGTGGGAGAAGTAGTAGAATCTACTTTTTTTACACTTGTATCGCTCATATTAATATCCTATTTAGTTGCTATTTTCCTGGTACGAGTTCGACTTTGATCCAGCCTGGTTGTCTTTTGTCGAAGGCTTTGTAAGCTTCAATGGCTGAGGTGAGAGGCTCTCTTTGAGTCAAGATTTTTTCGGGATCGACAGCGCCAGTTTCGACCAAATCTACATAGTAAATTTTCCCTTAAACTATTTCAACAGAACAGGTTGGGCATTAACGCGGAGGCGAAATAAGCTGTAAGGCTTTTGGCGTAAGTCTTTGCCGTTTTGGTATTGCGCCTGACGGTGGAGTTGATTGGCGGTGAAGTAAAGGTAGCCATTACGCGCCAGAGACATAGTATCGGGCCAAAGTACGCGATCATCATTAACTAGAGTTTCGTAAGCACCATTAGGCGATCGCCTTTGAATGGCATTTTGCTCATAATTAGTTAAATAGACCCGATTTTGAGAGTCCGACTCTAACCCATCAGAAGCACCGCCTTTTTCCCCCAAGTCTACAACCGTTGCTGCTACTTGTTCGTCAGTTATTTGCTCGTTTGCCAAGGCATCTGTACTGACGCTATACAATCGCCGTCCAGCTAAGGGACAGTAATATAATGTTTTGCCGTCGGCACTAATAGCGATACCATCAGAGCCGATAGTAATAGGCGTGGAGGGCTGATTTGCAGAGGGACGGTTGCGGACGACTTGACCTTCAACGCTAGGTAAAAAGTTTTTGACCGCTTTAGTCGAGGGATGGTCATTTAATCGCCGCCAGCTTTTACCCGAATCCAGGTCTACAACGATAATTCCATTGGGGCCGTTGCCGGAAGAATCGGTAATGTAAGCAATTCCCGCATTACCGCGCCGCAAGTCAAAGCGAATATCGTTGAGATAAGTTGTAGGCAAAGCTACTTCTTGCGGAAACAAGATAGTTTTAAAGACGCGGTTTTGCTTGAGGTCAACACCCATTAGTTTTGGCCCACCGTAAGTTGTTGGGCCAAACTTAATACTTCCGGTATCTAGTAGCCATAAACGATCTTGAGGATCTATGACTACGCTTTGCACTGAAACCAATGACTCTGATTGTTTGCTGGGATTTAAGCGATTAATTTGAGCGTTAGGATAAGCTACCGTGCGACCGTTTTTGACTTCCGCCACAGTGTAATCTACCTTGTCACCCCAGCGAGGGAAATTGACAAAAATTCTCCCATTAGCGGAAACAGTCACACCTGTAGGCATAGGGCCACTAAAAGAGGCAACTTGCTCGATATTGCCTAGCTTTTTTTCTTGGGGTAGTGCTTGGACGGGAGACGTAAAAGCTATGGTAGATAAAAGGCACGCAATAGAAAAGCTTAGATATTTCACGGTTTGAGAACAACTTTGATGCAGTCGTCTTTTTTGTGCTTAAAGATTTCGTAGGCGTGGGGTGCGTCTTCTATTTTCATTCGGTGAGTAATGATGTAAGAAGGATCGATATCCCCGTTTTGGATCCGTTCGAGTAACGGGCGAAAGTACCTATGTACGTGGGTTTGCCCTGTTTTCATTGTCAAACCTTTGTTCATAAAAGCACCCATCGGTACTTTGTCTATAAAGCCAGTGTAAACACCCGGTACAGACACTGTGCCACCTTTACGACAGGCAACGATCGCTTGACGCAAAGCTGTAGGTCTATCGGTTTCCAAACGCAGCGCTTGCTTTACCTCATCGTAGAATCCATCTAAACCCGTGCCGTGGGCTTCCATTCCCACCGCATCCATACAGGAATCTGGCCCACGTCCCCCGGTCATTTCCTTAAGTGCTTCCCCTGCATCTACTTCTTCGTAGTTAATGATTTCTGCTTTGCTTTGTTCTTTTGCCATTTTCAATCGTTCGGGAACTCGGTCAATGGCAATTACTCTTTCAGCACCTAGCATATAGGCGCTTTTAATCGCAAACTGTCCGACGGGGCCACAACCCCAAATTGCTACCGTATCTCCGGGTTGAATATCGCAGTTTTCTGCCGCCATGTATCCGGTGGGGAATATGTCGGTAAGAAACAAAACTTGTTCGTCGGTTAGTCCGTCAGGAATTTTGAATAAGCCAGTATCAGCAAAGGGAACGCGGGCATATTCAGCTTGTCCGCCAGCATAACCACCCGTCAAATGAGAGTAGCCAAAAAGACCAGAGGGGGAATAACCCATGATTTTTTCTATCATCCAAGCGTTGGGGTTAGAGTTATCGCACAGCGACCACAAATCACGGTTGCAGAAAAAGCACGA
>JACCVJ010000501.1 GCA_013698215.1 Tatlockia sp.
TTTCCCGACACTCGCGCCAAATCGCTGTAATTCGATTGATATCTGCTTGCACTGTGGGCGGTATTTCTTTTGCAGGAAACCTAGCACGACAATTCATGGGCATATGCTGACGCAAGTTAGAGAATCCAGAGTGCATTTCTGCACTAACGCAACGCGCGATCGCTCGATTTGCTATATCTTGTGTCCATAAATTAGCTTGAGGAAAAAGTTCAGCTATATACTCGCAAATTGCTAAAGAGTCCCAAATTGTTAGTTCGCCATGCTTAAGAATTGGGACTTTTCCGGCGGAGGAATATTTTAAAATCTCTTGCTGTGTAGTGGGCGTATCCAGGGGAATGCAAACTTCCAAAAATTTTATCCCCGATTGTTTGATCGCCAGCCAAGGACGTAAAGACCACGAAGAATAGTTTTTGTTACCTGTTATTAGGGTAAGTTGTGCCATGTTCAAGTAAAAGAGTAAGTTATTTTAATCGCGCCTCATTAGCCCTAGCATTGGCCCTAGAACCGCCCCAACTACAAAACCCCCGGCGTGCGCCCAATAAGCAATTCCGCCGCCTTCCATGCCTACACTTGTCCGCACTCCCAAACTTGCAAAGCTAAAAAATGCTTGTTGAAGAAACCAAAAACCCAGAAATAAATAAGCCGGAAGTTGAAAAGTAGTAAGAAAAAAACCTAGGGGAACTAAAGTTAAAACTTTGGCGTGGGGAAAGCGGAGAATGTACGCACCCATAATTCCAGCGATCGCTCCACTAGCCCCTAAAGACGGAATCCCAGAACTTTGCGAGAAAAACCACTGCGCCAAAGCCGCTAATGCGCCGCAACCCAAGTAAAAAATCAAATACTTAATATGTCCTAGCCGATCTTCAATATTGTTACCAAAAATCCACAAAAACAACATATTACCCGCGATGTGCAGAAACCCACCATGCAGAAATTGCGAGGTAAATAAGGTTATCCATTCTGGTAGTTGTCCTATTACTGGACAACTACCAGACAATTCACAGGGAACCATAGCCGCAACGTGAAAGAATCTTTCTAGTTGCGGTTCAGATAAGCTTAGTTGATACACAAAAACAGCAATATTGGCAATTAATAACCCGTAAGTAACATAGGGAGTAATTGAGATCGGATTATTATCTCGTAATGGAACCACAGGTAATTATTCCTAATTAAATAGTTTTACATTTTGCCGTTACAGATAAGCTTTTTCCTCTGGTGTCGCTTCCAGCAATCCGAGTAACGGGCCTAAAACTGCCCCAAATACAAAGCCGCCAGCGTGGGCCCAGTAAGCAATTCCGCCGCTTTCCATCCCAATATTCGTTGGCGCTTCAAAGCTAGCAAATCCGTAAAAGGCTTGTTGTAAAAACCAAAAGCCCAGAAAATAAAACGCTGGAATCCTCACCGTTGGGAAGAAAAAACCCAAGGGAATTAAAGTTAAAACTTCAGCGCGAGGAAAGCGGAGAATGTACGCTCCCATGACCCCAGCGATCGCCCCACTTGCCCCCAAAGACGGAATCCCAGAACTTTGCGAGAAAAACCACTGAGTCAAGCCTGCAAGTACGCCACAAGTAAGATAAAAAATCAAAAACTTGACATGACCTAAACGATCTTCAACATTATTGCCAAAAATCCATAAAAACAGCATATTACCGCCCAAATGTAAGATACCGCCGTGCAAAAATTGCGAGGTAAATAGGGTGATCCACTCTGGTACAGGTTGATTTACGGCTATACCGCCGAAACTCGCGGTTAATTCTCTTGGTACTACGGCGGCTAGGTGGAAAAATCCATCTAATTCTTGAGGGGGTAAAGTTGCTTCAAACAAAAAAGCAAGAATATTCGCTGCAATTAGTCCAAAAGTTATGTAAGGAGTAATTGTTGTAGGATTATTGTCTTTAAGTGGAACCATGCTGACTTATTTCCGGTTTTTTGAAACTAGCAACACAATAAGCAATTTTTGGGGCTGTAGCTTCTAGCCTGCGGATGGATTTATAAGTTTAGTTTAAAAATTTACCAGCCTTTTTTAGCTTGTTTTAGCACGTAAGCTGCAACTTCTTCAATTTGCCGATCGCTTAAGTGACCTTTATAAGCTGGCATAGCTTTTTTACCATGCTTTACTTGATGGGCGATCGCCTTAATAGAATTCATGTGGTACTTTACCAGCGCTGACAAGTGCAAATTTTTCTCGTCAATCACAATATTACCGCCGCCTTGATGACAAGCCGCGCAGTGATGGCTAAAAATTTCTCCTCCGCGATGGGTTTGGGTGGCGAGGGCGGGAAAATTACCCAAAAACAAAGAGGCAAAAGTTGCTAAAGCCAGTTGCACTATAGCTAAGAGTAGGAGCGATATAGTTTTTCTCATAGCGTTGCACGGTAAAAATTGTAAAAGGGAAAAGGTTTTACTTTTAACCCTTTCCCTTTCATAAAACTATGAGCGAAGTTTCAACCTAGAGGAGAAACTAAGACTTTATTCTG
>JACCVJ010000532.1 GCA_013698215.1 Tatlockia sp.
TACTATCTTCACCATTAGCTCAAAAGTTTCTGGATATACGCCACATAACCGCTTAAATTCAGTTGGAATCAGCTTTTTAGCCTCTTGGGGCTTCATCATCAATTTCATGAGTATGTCTACTCACTCTATCTCAATTAATACTTTTGCAAGAGGTCTTGTTTTTAATTAAATTTAGATTCTGTACCTTGAGTACACTTACATCTTTAATCATTAATTAAATGCTTTCACATCATAATTTTAACATTTGTAACTAATTTGCAAGCTTTATGCAACGCCACGGCACATATTAAATTTCGTCCATAACTTAAGAGAATAAAGTGAAACCAGAAGATATTATTCAAGATATTGCTTTTGAAGTAGGTAGCGAGTGTTTATCCAAGGCTGCGGCTTCTACTAATAAATTAGGCGCTGTTGTAGGAGCAATTGCAACAGTCGGAGTTCTAGGGGTTACAGGTACTATAGCAGTTCCTCTAGCTTTAGTGGGAGGAGCATTAGCTGGTGCAAGAGGAGAAGCAGCGCTTAAAAGTACTGCTAGAGACATAAAGTCTACAGTAGATAATGTTGCTAAAGGTACGAGTTCTGTAATTGAAAATGCAGCAAAAGGATTTGCAGGAGTCCTCGATTTATTCAAAAGTAGCAAAGATTTTGTTAACCGAGGATTAGAGAGGCTTGAAAATGAACAATACAAAGAAGCTATTGAAGATTTCTCACAAGCTATTCATATTAATCCAAAGTATGCTGATGCTTACTTTTTAAGAGGTTGTACTTATTCAGATATAGGAAACTATCAAGAGGCTATAGCAGACTACACCTGTACAATCAAAATAGATTCAAAATACGCTACGGCTTACCTCAATAGAGGGCATATTCTAGCTATTCAAGAAGATTATAAAGGTGCAGTTTCAGACTACACGCACAGCCTTAAAGTTGAACCAAATGATGCAGATATATATTTTAGGCGCGGTAGAATGCACTTATTATTAGAGAATATCGCTGACGCAGTTGCCGACTATTCACAAGTCATTAAGTTAAATCCTGATTGTGTTGAGGCTTACTTCGTACGTGGATGTCTCTTTTCAGATTTGGAGGATTATAAAAGAGCAATTTCAGATTTGACAAAAGTTATTAAGAATACACCTCATGATACTAATGCTTATTTACAGCATGGTAATGCTTGTAGAGAAATAAAGGATTATCAAGGTGCGATTGAAGACTTTACTCAAGTTATTAAGATTAATCCTCGTGATAGCCCTCTTTTGTCAGTTTCCGGATTAAGCTAGTAGTAACTAAGTGCAATTATCCAGAAGCATTCCAGGGTTTAAATTGATTCATTGTACTAATTAGGTGATGGAATCCCAGCAATAAATTGGAATTGGGGAAAACGTCTAACCAGGGGTAAATTAACCAAAACAAAAGGAGCGGTTGAAGAATTAGACGTAGATTATTCAAACTATTCTTCCATCCACCTTCATGATTCCATTGTTTATGATTAGAAAAATTAATAGAACTACTTTCTTTCACCTCTGGTTCAATTTGACGAAACTGATTTAAGCATAAAAAAGCTTGCGAGTTTAAACTAACCATTGTGTAAACGCAAAAAATAAGTTCCCACCATTTCTCAATATGCTGGAAAGTAGTAAAACGATAGTCTGTCCAACCTAATTCCTGTTTGCACTGCCGAAACCATATTCTACCCAGGTTCTTAGTCCGTATAAATCTCCTAAAGTTTTTTTGAGATTACCCTGAAGATTCGTCCTAACAAAGGAGGTAGAATTCTCCGGCATTACTGCTGGGTCATACTAAGTTGCAGTCAGAAGTAGTAGAGTAATAAGAGAGAGAAAATTAGCAAACTAAAATTTTTCAAAGTGTATATGGGTCAAGTTACACAAGCCCGTCCTCATTTAGAGGAGGTCTGAGAAGTAAGAAAGCTCTTATTGGTATAGTCTGTCAATAGAAAAACCGACAGGCAACAAGAGCAATGAGACAATCCTACCGTACTGATTTAAGCGATGAACAATGGGAACTGCTGGAAGAGTTAATTCCAAAAGCTAAAGCTGGAGGTCGTCCGCGTCAGGTGGATATCAGAGAAGTCATCAACGCAATTTTTTATCTGGTAAGTGGGGGAATGGCTTGGCATTTGTTGCCTCATGATTTCCCTAAGGGGAAAACGGTGTATCATTACTTCCGCCAGTGGCGTATAGATGGTGATTGGGTACGGATACATGACTTACTGCGCCAACGGTTAAGAGTGGGCTGTGACCGTGAAGTGAGTCCGTCTGTAGCCATCCTTGATAGTCAATCCGTTGCCACCGCGACTATGATGCACAGAGCAGTAGGTTTTGATGCGAACAAAAAAATTACTCTTCGTAAACGTCATTTGTTAGTAGACACGTTGGGATTGATGATTATGGTTGTAGTCAGTGCCGCAAATGTCCCCGAACGCGAAGGCGCAAACTTAGTTTTTGAAAAACTCCATCTTATCCGTGGGAAATTTCCCCGCTTGGTCAGAATTTGGGTCGATGGGGGGTATGAAGGCAAAACCTTTATGTGTTCGGTGATGGATAGGTATCGCTGGATTATAGAAACAATCAAACGCTCTGATAGGACGAAGGGGTTTGTGTTGTTACCTAGACGTTGGGTGGTGGAGCGGACCTTTGGCTGGTTTAACTGGTATCGAAGACTGAGCAAAGACTACGAGTGCTTACCGGAAACTTCTGTTGCGATGATTCAGGTTGCTATGATTCGCATTATGGTGAGGCGGCTGGCTTAACCTCTGACTTTTCAGACATCCTTTAAGGTGTTCCGGCTAATGTGAAACATCTGACACACATCTATTTTCCGTTCTCCTCGTTTAACTGCCTCCATCGCTTTTATCCGCAGGTCATTACTGTAGGGGGCTGGCATAGATCATTTATCTGCTTTCATCCCTATTATTATACGTCTTAACCTACCTTCGTACTACTACAACATTGCCTGACGCAATGCTAACGCTACTACCTGAGAACTCGGCGCATCAAACCTCACGCGAATGCCCACAATGCAGCGCGAGTATGTATCAATTACGGTTGTCAACCAAGGGCGACCTATAATTTTCCCCTCTATATTAACCACCAGCACATCGACCCAAGTATGATCGCATTGCCATACATGATTGCTGTACTCCACCGCAATGTGTTCACCTGTGCAGGTTTTGAGCGATAGCTGCGAACCTCGCTACCCTGGACTGCGAATCCCTTTATTTTGCTCTTGCGCTTCAATCAAGGGCTGCAATACGCGATAGACTGTACGGTAGTTCGGATAATTTTTCTCTCCTAATTCCTTGGCTCTAACTTCACCCCTCAAAGCAACCTGCTTGCGGGACATCCGCTTACTGCCCTTATTTCCCTCACGGTAGATTTTGATAATAAAGTCTTGTCACTCTTCAGAAATGCGGTGTTTGCCTTTATCGGCTCTATTCTTTGCGGCCAAGGCTATTAAACCTTCTCCTTCCCACTTTTGCACTAATCGCTGCACTGTTCTTACTGATTTGCCGAGTTTCTTGGCAGCATCTTTGAGGCGTTCCCGGTAAGTTTGGCGATCGCACGATTCTAGTAAACTCTCAATAATTTCCATTTTGAGCCTTGCCTCTTGCGAGAGTTCCGCGACAATTGCAGAGGCATCAATATTATCTGTCACCATTTTTTAACAACATTGTTTAATTGCAACATAGTACAATTATACTAAAAAGACAAACAATCTGTCAAAGATGATAAAAATATTCATTTCCAAACTTGGACAAGTAATATGGCAAGTTTCTGAGATGCGACACTTAATTTGTCGATTAGTCTTCAATGAGATTAAGCGTACTGAATTAGGCTGTAACTTGTGTACAATAGTGGTTGCAGGCTTAAAGATTTCGTGTTAATTAATTTGGCAAGACGACAAATAATTAGTCAATCGACATACAGCAAGCATCTCAAGGTTTACACTTCCTAGATTAACCTGCTATCCGTATTTTTATGCAACTTTTATACAAGGTTTATGCAAGCTTCAAACTACCTCTACCTAAGCCTGAAATAGTTAGCCTTTTTAGGATACATTGCTTGTGCTGTGTAGAGCGTTCTTTGCCCCCTAAGTGGATATGGCAGAGGAAATATTACACCAACGGCAGGAGCGTAATCAGTACATAACGGAAGGGAGCATGAGGTATTCCTCGTCCCCGCTTTTCTGCTTTCTTCATTATTATATCTTCAAACAGCTTCCATTCTAAATCACTTAATCCCACAAATCTTCCAGCCATATTCCGTGTAGCTTAATCAATCTGAAAAGTATCTGATCACGTTTTTGGCATTAGTGGGATAGGTTCATATAAATAGTTACTGTTAAAGTCAACCCTAGAGAGATCCGAGATTGACTTTTGGTTTAAATATAAAGTTTTAGTATACAGCAGTCGCCAGTTCGATCAAGACGTAAGATAGAAGAAGCAAATCCTTCGTCCCAGGTTTAAGTATGGCTAAACCCTA
>JACCVJ010000541.1 GCA_013698215.1 Tatlockia sp.
ATTGCCTGAAGAAGAGCTCGCGTCTGATTAGCTAGTTGGTGGGGTAAGAGCTTACCAAGGCGACGATCGGTAGCTGGTCTGAGAGGACGATCAGCCACACTGGGACTGAGACACGGCCCAGACTCCTACGGGAGGCAGCAGTGGGGAATTTTCCGCAATGGGCGAAAGCCTGACGGAGCAATACCGCGTGAGGGAAGAAGGCTCTTGGGTTGTAAACCTCTTTTCTTAGGGAAGAAAAAAATGACGGTACCTAAGGAATAAGCATCGGCTAACTCCGTGCCAGCAGCCGCGGTAATACGGAGGATGCAAGCGTTATCCGGAATGATTGGGCGTAAAGCGTCCGCAGGTGGTTTATCAAGTTTGCGGTTAAAGGTTCTGGCTCAACCAGAGACAGGCCGTGAAAACTGATAGACTAGAGTATGGTAGGGGCAGAGGGAATTCCCAGTGTAGCGGTGAAATGCGTAGAGATTGGGAAGAACACCGGTGGCGAAAGCGCTCTGCTAGGCCAAAACTGACACTGAGGGACGAAAGCTAGGGGAGCGAATGGGATTAGATACCCCAGTAGTCCTAGCCGTAAACGATGGATACTAGGTGTAGCTTGTATCGACCCAAGCTGTGCCGTAGCTAACGCGTTAAGTATCCCGCCTGGGGAGTACGCGCGCAAGCGTGAAACTCAAAGGAATTGACGGGGGCCCGCACAAGCGGTGGAGTATGTGGTTTAATTCGATGCAACGCGAAGAACCTTACCAGGACTTGACATGTCGCGAATCTTACTGAAAGGTAGGAGTGCCTTAGGGAGCGCGAACACAGGTGGTGCATGGCTGTCGTCAGCTCGTGTCGTGAGATGTTGGGTTAAGTCCCGCAACGAGCGCAACCCTCGTTTTTAGTTGCCATCATTAAGTTGGGCACTCTAGAGAGACTGCCGGTGACAAACCGGAGGAAGGTGGGGATGACGTCAAGTCAGCATGCCCCTTACGTTCTGGGCTACACACGTACTACAATGCTACGGACAAAGGGTAGCAAGACAGCGATGTCAAGCCAATCCCATAAACCGTGGCTCAGTTCAGATTGCAGGCTGCAACTCGCCTGCATGAAGGCGGAATCGCTAGTAATCGCAGGTCAGCACTACTGCGGTGAATACGTTCCCGGGCCTTGTACACACCGCCCGTCACACCATGGAAGCTGGCTTAGCCCGAAGTCGTTACCCTAACCGTAAGGAGGGGGATGCCGAAGGCAGGGCTGGTGACTGGGGTGAAGTCGTAACAAGGTAGCCGTACCGGAAGGTGTGGCTGGATCACCTCCTTTAAGGGAGACCAAACCCATCGACAATCGAAAATACCAATTAGATTGAGATGAGGTCAACCTAGGTCGTGGCGAAGCAAGTGGGGCTTTTCAACTATAATTAAGGTTTGGGGGCTATTAGCTCAGGTGGTTAGAGCGCACCCCTGATAAGGGTGAGGTCCCTGGTTCGAGTCCAGGATAGCCCACCTATAGGAAGCAGCTAGCAGTAATGTTAGTTGCAGAAATCCTTGGGGGTTTAGCTCAGTTGGTAGAGCGCCTGCTTTGCAAGCAGGATGTCAGCGGTTCGAGTCCGCTAACCTCCACCTGAAGAAAACCAGCCAAAAGTTGATTCAGCACCGTGGCTAATAGTAGTCAGAATGCTGAGTAATAACTCAGTCAGAACCTTGAAAACTGCATAGAGAAAGCAAATAGCAGGCAGATCCAATAGGGTAAAACCTAAAGTATCTGACAAAAGAAACTGGTCAAGCTACAAAGGGCTAATGGTGGATACCTAGGCACGCAGAGGCGAAGAAGGACGTGGCGACCGACGAAAAGCTCCGGGGAGCTGGAAGCAAGCATTGAGCCGGAGATGTCCGAATAGGGCAACCTAGAAACAGCCTGTTGAATATATAGACAGGTATGAGCGAACCTAGCGAACTGAAACATCTTAGTAGCTAGAGGAAGAGAAAGAAAAATCGATTTCCCAAGTAGTGGTGAGCGAAAAGGAAAGAGCCTAAACCAGCAATTTTAATTACTGGGGTAGTGGGAAAGCAACATGGAAGCTGGAAGCTAGACGAAGCAGCCAAAAACTGCACCAAAGAAGGTGATAGTCCTGTAGTCGAAAGTGGAAAGATACTAGCTTAATCCCGAGTAGCACGGGGCACGAGAAATCCCGTGTGAATCAGCGAGGACCACCTCGTAAGGCTAAATACTACTGCGTGACCGATAGTGAAACAGTACCGCGAGGGAAAGGTGAAAAGAACCCCGGAAGGGGAGTGAAATAGAACATGAAACCATTAGCCTACAAGCAGTGGAAGGACGATTTAACGTCTGACCGCGTGCCTGTTGAAGAATGAGCCGGCGAGTTATAAGTAGTGGCAGGTTAAAGCAATAATTGCTGAAGCCAAAGCGAAAGCGAGTCTGAATAGGGCGAAATAAATGTCACTGGTTATAGACCCGAACCCGGGTGATCTAACCATGTCCAGGATGAAGCTTGGGTAACACCAAGTGGAGGTCCGCACCGACTGATGTTGAAAAATCAGCGGATGAGGTGTGGTTAGGGGTGAAATACCAATCGAACCCGGAGCTAGCTGGTTCTCCCCGAAATGTGTTTAGGCGCAGCGGTAGTGATTATAGTTTGGGGGTAAAGCACTGTTTCGGTGCGGGCGGCGAAAGCTGTACTAAATCGAGACAAACTCAGAATACCAAATGCACACACTACCAGTGAGACGGTGGGGGATAAGCTTCATCGTCAAGAGGGAAACAGCCCAGACCACCAGCTAAGGTCCCCAAATTGTCACTAAGTGATAAAGGAGGTGGGAGTGCAAAGACAACCAGGAGGTTTGCCTAGAAGCAGCCATCCTTAAAAGAGTGCGTAATAGCTCACTGGTCAAGCGCTCCTGCGCCGAAAATGAACGGGGCTAAGTGACATACCGAAGCTGTGGGATATCTAAAAAATATCGGTAGGGGAGCGTTCTGCTTTGGGTGAAGCACTAGCGGCAAGCAGGTGTGGACGAAGCAGAAGTGAGAATGTCGGCTTGAGTAGCGAAAACATTGGTGAGAATCCAATGCCCCGAAACCCTAAGGGTTCCTCCGGCAGGTTCGTCCGCGGAGGGTTAGTCAGGACCTAAGGCGAGGCCAAACGGCGTAGTCGATGGACAACGGGTAATTAATCCCGTACTGATATTGATTTGTGCAGAGGGACGGAGAAGGCATGAGCCAGCCGGATGTTGGTTACCGGTGCAAGCGTTCAAGGCGTTGAGGAGTGGAGAAAACATTCCGAGCTAAGGCGTGAGTCCGAGGTGATACGTCACCGAAGTGGTAGCAGTCAAGCTTCCAAGAAAAGCTCCAAGCACGTTAAGTCAATGTCACCTGTACCCGAAACCGACACAGGTAGGGAGGTTGAGAATACCAAGGGGCGCGAGATAACTCTCTCTAAGGAACTCGGCAAAATGGCCCCGTAACTTCGGAAGAAGGGGTGCCCACCTAAGACGTGG
>JACCVJ010000550.1 GCA_013698215.1 Tatlockia sp.
AGCGATCGCTTTACGGCTCGTCTTGATTACGGTATTCCTTTAATTTCTGTAGATTCTACTGAAAGAACATGGCAAGAAAACGGTTTATATTTTTCCGTGTTTTACAACCCTTTTTAGCCTTCTGAAGAAACGTCTAATTTCTCTTCAACTTTTGAAAGCAGAGATTTAAGGCTCTTATGTAAGACCATTAAACTTTCTCGGTCAGTTTTACTAACTGGAAACTTCTCCAATGATTGATTAAGTTTTGTAACATAATTAGAGGCTTTGCTTGCCTGCTGAGGAGAGTGCTGATTGATTATTTGATTAACCAAAGTGCGTGTATCCCGCACTGATAAGTTCCTGCTGACAACTTCTTGTGTCGCTTCAACGCGAATTTTTTGTGTTTTCTTTTTGTCAAATCCTAATCGTTCGCTGTGGAGTTTTGCAAGTTCTCGCACCTTGCCATCTTCTAAGCCAGCAGAGCGGATAGCTTCTTTAAGATCGTCTGGGTAGCTTAAGACTGGAAAAATATTAGTATTAATAGATGCCGGATTCAATTTGAACTTTAACAACACTTTCAATACAATGTCTTGTTCCTTGGATCTCCACTCAATTGATTCAATCCATGTTGTCTGTGCTTGTTTTTCAGCAGATCTAATGTCTGAAAATTCATGCGATCTTCCCGATGCTTTCAGCTTGTTAACTAAAAAGTTAAGATGCTCAGGTATTTGTTTTTGGGGATCGTTGAAGGAAAACTCTTGGGCAATAAGGTCAACTAAGTTCTCAGCTAAATCAAGGGCGCATAACTTCTCTGCATGAAGACTTGTGACGATTGCACGTTCAAGCATCTGAGGATCTTCAGGGGAGGAGCCTCCTGTTAGATAAACAGCATCTAAAGCCTGCCAAGAGCTACGGTTTTTAGAATTCAGCAAATTAGCTCCCCGCCATCGCAACTCCCCGTCAAATATTAAGGATATCCCATCATCATTGGGTGGAAACAAGATTATAGGAGCTTGCTGCCCATGTTCTTCTAAGCTGGCAGCCCGTTCCTTTACCATTGCTTCGGTAATCATTTGTCTAGGCTGCTTGGGGTTACGCTGAACTTGATCAATAGAAATCTTTTGAACTCCACCAGCTTGTGCTAATTGAGCAGTAAGTGCTTGGATTTGTTGCTCTAATTCAGCTTTTTGAGCGGTATCAAGCTTTCCTAATTTAATAGTGGCAATCTCTGCTTGTAATTCTTGAAGTTCTTCGTCTTTCTGTTTGACTTGCCTTTTCAGATCGAATGCTTGCTTGGCGATCGCACTGCCTTGATAAGACTCAGTTAGGTCAACGGGTTGTTTTGCCATATTACAAACGCTCTTCAATTGCTCGGATAACTGGATTGAAACCCTTAAGGGCTGGAGTTCTAGGGCGATGGAGATAAACAGGTAATCCTATGTTAGGATCTGACGCATTTACAAACTCTGCTGAGAATTTGATTTGCGGAAAGCATTGAGTTTCATACTCTTTCAAAATTGAAGGTAACGCAGTCGGATTGTTACTATCTAAAATTTTAGAATGAGCAGCAATTTCAGGTTGTCGAGTATTTGGGATAAATCCTAAAAGCTCAGGAGGAGTCTCTAAATCGAGTTCTAGAGCATTTGAGTAAAACCATTCTAGAAATAATCCACCACTG
Source organism: Tatlockia sp. (assembly GCA_013698215.1). GTDB lineage: Bacteria > Cyanobacteriota > Cyanobacteriia > Cyanobacteriales > Chroococcidiopsidaceae > Aliterella. Next base: position 1,658 of record JACCVJ010000550.1, read on the forward strand.
GTCGTTGCTTTGAAGTCAGGTTCAACAACAACAATGAGATGAGTGACTGATGGAAGAAGGATACTTCCAAATGGCTCAAGCCCACCGGGAGTATCAATTATAATAACGTCGAAGTCTAGTGGAAATTTTTTCAGGCGATCTTTGAGAATGTAATATCGTCGCTTGTAGCTTTCGATTTGTCTTGGTGTATCGCGTAGAGCAGCCCCGCCCTGAATTATAAAAGCATTTTTCGTGTGTTCCTGCCAGATTGGAGTAATTGGGTACTCTCCTTTAAAATCAGGCTGGAAAATTTTTGCTGCGGAATGATCGGGATCGGCAATCCCTAAACCTGTCCATAAGCGAAGTGAGTCTTGCTGATCTAACTCAATCAATAGAGTCTTATACCCCTTCTTAGCAAGAGGATAAGCAAGATGCGCGGCAATCGTGGTCTTACCTACTCCACCAGAATTACTCATGATACCCAATATCATTTGGTTTTGGGCTTTGCGCTTTGACATGGTGAAAACAGTATATAGCGATCTTTGGACAATTGTACTCCTGAATTTGTTATTACATAACGTTATGCAGT
>JACCVJ010000551.1 GCA_013698215.1 Tatlockia sp.
AACTGAGTATTTTCTAAAGGTTTTATCTCCGCCAGGGAATTGATTTTCATAGTTTTAATCTAGGTAAACTAATTTTTAGTTGTTTGAAATCTACATTGCTTTTTATACTTAGTTCCATAGGCGACGACGAGGAGAACCATTGAGCTTTTGGTGAGCATCGGCTAATAAAGCCGGAATGTCTAATTGTTCGGGACACCGAGGCAGGCAGTCACCGCAGGCTGTGCATCGGTTGCCTTTGTTTCCAGGAAACCAATGACCAGCATTTTCTAGCATTGTGTATCGGTAATTACCATAGTCGCTCATATCATAGGCAACTGCAAGATTACGTAGGCGTAAAATTTCGGAAATATTGACATTTTCCGGGCAAGGCAAACAGGCGTAGCATTGGCTACACTTTTGGGGTTCTATAGTAGTTAATTGCGCCAATAAGCGATCGCAAGCGGCAATTTCGGTAGAATTTAACGGCGTATCGAAATCGCTATATTTTAAGGGTTCTATTAATTCGTCAGCCTTCGCCGCCCCCACACTAAGAGTAGTAATTTGAGGATCGCTAAGTAAAAAACGATAGTTTAATTCCAAAGGTGTCAAGGGATAACACAAATCGATTAGTTTTTGGGGTGGGGTGTAAAGCTTACCGCCTTTATCGGCTGGGGAAATAATGAATACGCCTAAATCCTTTGCTTTTGCTAACTCTAGGGCGGCGGCATTGCGTTGAAAAAAGTAATAGTAATGTAAGTTGACAAACTCAAATAAGTCAGAAGAAATCGCCGCCCTAATTAACTCTAAAGAGCCGTGACTTGAAAAACCAACGTGTTTTACCTTCCCCTCCTGCACGGCGGCTTGCATGGCTTGCTTGCAGCCTTCACTTTTGGCCCACTCAAGCTGCTCCCAAGTATTGATGCCGTGAATTGCCAAACAATCAATGTAGTCTAGTTGTAGGCGTTTTAAAGACTCGTCAATGTAGCGCCGCATAGAGTTAGCATCGGGCGTTGGCGAAATTTTGGTTGTGATATAGATTTGACTTCGCGTTGCGGGTATTTGAGCTAAAGCCGCCCCCAAATATTCCTCACTTTTGCCGTACCCTCTAGCGGTTTCAAAATGATTGATGCCACAGGAAAGAGCTTTTTCTACTGTCTCTTGGGCATTTCCTGGAGAAGCTAAGTAGCGCATCGTTCCTAGAGAGAACACAGATAAATAGAGGTTTGTTTTACCAAAACGTCGGTAACGCATAATAATTAGATTTTAAGCTTCTCCAGCACTAAAGCCTTTACCTTGAATTAAATCTTCTGGGCGGAGAGTAGAAAGAAACTCTTTAAAAGCTCGTTGTTCGGCCTCATCAGCGTCTCTATCGACAGGAATAGAAGCATCGGCGATTACTTCTTCCATTACCCAGATGGGGCTATTGGTACGCAAGGCGATCGCAATGGCATCACTAGGACGCGCGTCAAGTTCTTTTTTGACTTCCCCTTGGCGGAGGCTTAAAACGGCGTAAAACGTACCATCTTGAATCGAGTGAATCACCACACGATCTAAAGCCATACCCCAAACTTCGATCATGTTTGCCATTAAGTCATGGGTGAGGGGGCGGGGCGGTTTTTGGTGTTCTAAGGCACTGATAATTGCCTTAGCTTGGTCTTGATTTATGTAAATTGGCAGCGCCCGCCGCTCAGTTCCGTCTTTTAGCAACACAATCGGGCTGCGATTTACAGCATCTATAGCAATGCCAGCAACTCTCATTTCAATCATTGATGTAGCCTCTAAAATCCTTTGTGCTTATAGCGATTAGGGTAAGGGGGTAAACTAGCGCTAAATATAAGGTGGTAGGTACGTTATACATATTTATATTCATAGCTGAATCAATTAGGAGCCAGATTTAACTTTTTGAGTCCGTGTCAAACAAATGCTCATTACCCAAGTATGACCCCTCTTGATGAGATTTATGTAAAGCCAATTAGAAGAATTTGGGTTGATTTTTTTTTAGGAAAATTTTTGGCAAAAGTACAGAGTAAAAATGTCATGTTTACAGGATTAATTCAAGCTTTGGGACAAGTTCGTGCTTTAGGCGACTTACTAAGTATCAATTGCCACGACGATAATGCTAGTTTAATTTTGACCGATCTTGCCCTTGGTGACAGCGTGGCAGTAGATGGTATTTGTTTAACGGTGATGGAAGTTTTGCCCCAAGGCTTTGTCGCCGCCGTTTCCCCGGAAACTCTTGGGCGGACTACTTTAGCTCAAAGACAGCAAGATGAGCGTTTTGTTAACTTAGAGCCTTCTTTGCGCGTCGGGAGCAAGTTGGGGGGACATTTTGTGATGGGTCATATAGATGGAATTGGTTACTTAGATTCTACAGAGCAAACGGCGACTTCTTGGGAAATGAGTTTTGTTACGACAGAGGCGATCGCTCGTTATATTGTGCCAAAGGGTAGTATTGCGATTAATGGTATCAGTTTGACTATTGCCGATTATGACGATGCACGCTATTGGTTTAAAGTAGCCGTTATTCCCCTGACTTACGCAGAAACTAACCTCAGCTATTTGCAGCTAGGTGATGCGGTTAATTTGGAAGCGGATATTTTGGGTAAGTATATGGAAAAATTCATCCCTAAGTCATCTCAAGATGAATTGACTCCGGCGTTTTTGGCGGAAAATGGCTATTTGTAAAGAGATCCCCCTTAAAAGCAGGGAAAGTAAAACCAATGAGTTGCTTACTGTTTAATTAGTTTGAGTAGGCAATCCAGTTTTCGATTACTGATTTGTAGTTTGGCTGGAGTTAAATGGCTTTTTCGTAACTAGCGATCGCTTTAGTGAATTGGCACATATTTGCTTAGAATTATTATCCAGTAATGATTTTAAGCTTCCAGTAATCACTTAATACTTTTTCCTGCCGATTTGTGAGTATGGGCAGGCAATAAATGCGTGGCGGCAAATCTGGCTGCAAACTATTTGGATTAAAAGTTTTATCCATTGCCTAATTATCCTGTATCGTTTACTTTGATATAATAGTCCGGTATCCCGACCGATTAGCCGGGGATTAAAAGGAGAAAGGCACTAACAATATTGGTGACGAGCAAACCTGGAACTATATAAGCTGTAATCATTAAAACTGCTGTTGCAATCTACCAAGTAATCAAAAATTCGGCATCTACTCGTTCTCTCAAAAATTGGGTCAAAAAGTCTTGTAAGCTTAAGAGCATCATTCCCACCTCAATAGTAAAAATTTTATATGTGGCGGCAATTTACAGGCTTTATTTTGATATTAGTGCTTTTTTTTGGGGCAATGCCAGCCCAGGCGACAGATTATCCGCCCCCATTATCTTTTAGTAACGCCGAATTAAAGGGGCGGGATTTTTCCGGTCAAACTTTAAGAGCGGCAGAGTTTTCTAATGCTAATATGGAGCTTGCTAATTTTTCTAATGCAGACTTGCGCGGCGCAGTTTTTAGCGCTTCGGTGATGACGGGCGCAAACTTGCATGGGGCAGATTTGAGTAATGCTATGGTCGATCAAGTAAACTTAACCAAAGCCGATTTAGGCGATGCAGTTTTAACTGAAGCGCTGTTACTACGGGCAATCTTTGATAATGTTAATATTACCAACGCTGATTTTACCGATGCAATTTTAGATCGGGCGCAAATCAAAGAGTTGTGCGCTAAGGCAAGTGGTGTAAATTCAAAAACTGGGATTGAAACTCGTTACTCTTTAGGATGTCGATAAAGCGCGTCGGTGTAATTGGTGGGGGACAACTAGCACTGATGATGGCAAAATCTGCCGAGAAGCTAGGTGTAGAGTTAGTCATACAAACGCCAAACCACGACGATCCAGCCGTGGCGATCGCACAATCGACTATTTTTGCCACTATAAATGATGCCGCAGCTACAGCTACCTTGGCGACGCGCTGCGATGTCGTTACTTTTGAAAATGAGTTTGTTGATTTAGCAGCTTTAGCACCCTTAGCCGAGCAAGGTGTATGTTTTCGTCCAAGTTTACAAGTTTTGTCGCCTTTACTAGATAAATACCATCAGCGCTGTTACTTACAACAAATCGGCTTACCTGTGCCTAAGTTTGCCACCTTAGAAGATGTTTCTGAGCCTTGGCAATTTCCTTTGGTGTTAAAATCTCGTCGTCATGGCTACGATGGGCAAGGTACTTTTATTGTTAAAGATGCTGATACCTTACATCAGTTAACCAATGCAGGTAAAAAGACATCCTTTTTAGTTGAGGAATTTGTACCTTTTGCAAAAGAATTAGCTATAATCGCCGCGCGATCGCCTAGGGGCGAAATTGTTACTTATCCGGTAGTTGAAACTCAACAAAAAAACCAAGTTTGCCATCGCGTCATCGCTCCGGCGGATATTAGCACAGAACTTACTAACCAAATTCAGGAAATGGCTTATAGTTTGCTGCATAATCTCCAAGCAGTGGGGATATTTGGGATAGAGTTATTTTTAGTGGGCGATCGCCAAGTAATAATCAATGAAATTGCCCCCCGTACTCACAATTCCGGGCATTTTACGCTAGATGCTTGTGAAGTTTCCCAATTTGAGCAGCATTTACGCGCAGTTTGCGATTTGCCTCTAGGGAACACGTCTTTACGCGCCCCTGCGGCGGTAATGGTAAACTTACTAGGCTATGAAGAATCAGAAAATGATTATTTAGTCAAGCGCCAACAATTAGCCGCTTTACCTAATGCTTTCTTGTATTGGTACGACAAAAAAACATCGCGCCTTGGCAGAAAATTAGGTCATGTCACCGTGTTGTTAAATAGTAATAAAAATGCAGAGGAAGTCGCCCAAATAATTGAATCAATTTGGTACGTCTAAGTGTAGAGACGTTGCACTGCAACGTCTCTACACAATAAAAACCTTACACTGTGCTGGAAGCTGGGGGAGTAGTCGGCTGGGTAGCCTGCATTGGCTCTGGAGTCGAAGTTTGGATGGAATCTTCAGAAATTTGTGTCCATTCTGTATGGAAAAAGCCTTCCATATCAGTGCGCTCGTAAGTGTGAGCGCCAAAGTAGTCCCTTTGAGCTTGAGTGAGATTTTGGGGTAAGCGATCGCG
>JACCVJ010000351.1 GCA_013698215.1 Tatlockia sp.
TTCTCGTACAATTCCTTTTCTTGAGGACTAATAGTTGTAGGAATGACAATCTGAATTTCTACCAATTGGTCGCCGCGTCTACCTTGGTCATCAATGTAACCTTTATTTGCCAGACGCAACCTTTGACCAGGTTTTACTCCGGCGGGTAAATTCATTTGCACTAAACCGTCTAAAGTTGGCACTTCTACCGGATTGCCTAATACAGCTTCACTCGGAGTAATGGGAAGTTTGATAGCAATATCATTACCTTCAAGAAGAAAGTAATCATGAGGAGAAACAGTAATTTTTAAAAATAGGTCGCCACCGCCTACCCCTTGTTCTTTCAAGCGGATAGTTTGCCCGGTAAACATCCCTGGAGGCATATTAACTTCAAGGCTGCGCCCATCTTCTAACCTAACTCTTTCCGCGCCACCTTCATAAGCTTTTTCTAATGGGACAATCAATTTAGCTTCAATATTGCGACGACTAGGACGAGGAGTAATAGTAGTGGCGTATTTTGTCGTACCAGGACGAAAAGGATCGTTGTCATTATCAGCTTTATTGTTGCGTCCTAGCACTTGGTCAATAAAGCTATCAAAATCAGCAAATTCCTCTAATTCTGTCTCACGAGTACCGCGCTTAAACACGTTTTTTCCGGCTTTACCGCGCGACTTCTGTTGCCAATACAAACTAAATTGATCGTATTGCGATCGCTTATTTGGATCGCCCAGTATTTCGTAAGCTTCCCCAATATCTTTAAACTTTTCCTCAGCTTCTTTATTTCCCGGATTCAAATCTGGGTGATATTGCCTTGCGAGTCGCCGGAAAACCTTTTTGATTTCCTCACTAGCAACATCTTTAGGTACTCCTAAAATATCGTAGTAATTTTTAAAATTCTGCAAATTCTGCATATTTTGTAAAAGCGGTTAGTTTAAAATCTTGTCATGCAGTTATAGCCAATTGTCGTCGTTATCATCCCAATTATCTTGATAACTAGGGCGTTGCGGTCGCCGACGGTTAAAACCCTCATCATTACTAGAATAAGGGCGATCGCGGCGTTGTGGCGGGTCGTAGTCGTCATCATCATCGCTAAATACGCGCCGAATCGAGTCAAATAAGTTGCCCCCGTCGTCATCGTCGCTGTAATACTGGCGTACTTCGCGGTTTAAATCGGCTAAAGCATCTTTCAAATCGGCGTAAGATTGATCGATACCGCGATCGCTATCTTGGTTAAGATAGTCGCGCAATTGTCTGACTAAAACTTCAATTCTTTGGCGGCGATTACGAGCAAATTGCATTCCAAAGTCTAAGGCTACTTGCTTGAGTTCTCTTTCAGCTTCCAAAGTCAAAGCTTCGGCGCGGGTGCGTTTTTCTACTCTTTCTTTACGTTTGCGATCGCTATTAGCGTACTTTTCCGCTTCTTGAACCATTTTGTTCACTTCTGCTTCGCTGAGAGTAGACGCACCTTGAATTGTAATACTTTGCTCTCGTCCGGTATTGCGATCTAAAGCTGTTACTAGCAATATGCCATTAGCATCAACATCAAAAGCCACCTGAATTTGGGGAACTCCGCGCGGTGCGGGGGGAATCCCAGTAAGCTTAAATTTTCCCAAGGATTTGTTATCGGTTGCCATTTCCCGCTCTCCTTGAATGACATTAATTTCTACTAAAGTTTGGTTATTTTCTCCCGTAGAAAAGATATCCGATCGCCTTACAGGTATGGTTGTATTGCGGGGAATAAGTTTTTTCATCACACCGCTAACAGTTTCTAAACCTACCGATAGCGGCGTAACATCGAGCAACAGTAGGTCTTTTAGTTCTCCCGCCAAAATCCCTGCTTGAATAGCCGCACCGACAGCGACAACCTCATCAGGATTGACATTTTGATTGGGTTCTCTGCCGATTAAACTTCTTACTAATTGCTGTACCATCGGCATCCGCGTACCGCCGCCTACAAGCACAATCTCATCAATATCGGCGGGTCTTAAGTTAGCATCGTTTAGCGCTCTTTTGACTGGTTTTCGCAGTCTGGCAATCAAGTCTTCGCACAACTCCTCAAACTGGGTGCGATCGATCCGGGTTTCTAGATGTTTTGGCCCGTCTTCGGTGGCGGTAATAAACGGGAGATTGATATCTGTAATGTTGACGCTAGATAGTTCAATTTTAGCTTTTTCTGCCGCTTCTGAGAGTCGTTGCAAAGCTTGGCGATCGCGTCTTAAGTCTATCTCCTCCGTATCTAAAAATATTTCTGCCAGCCAATCAACAATTTTTTGGTCGAAATCATTACCACCTAGTTGCGTATCTCCACTAGTAGCTTTGACTTCAAATACACCATCGCCAACATCCAAAATCGAGACATCAAACGTACCACCACCTAAATCGAAGACTAAAATAGTTTGACTTTCTTGGCGATCTAGTCCGTAAGCTAAAGAAGCCGCCGTTGGTTCGTTAAGAATCCTTTTTACTTCTAATCCAGCAATTCTCCCCGCATCTCGCGTCGCTTGCCGTTGGGAGTCATTAAAATAAGCCGGGACAGTAATTACTGCTTCTGTCACCCTATCCCCCAAATAGCGGCTGGCATCATCTACCAACTTTTTTAGCACCATCGCGCTAATTTCTTCCGGGGCAAAATCCTTCTCTAAGCGCGGTGAGCGAATTTTGATATTATCCATCTCGTCGCGGCGAATAGTGTAAGCAACCCGCTTTGAATCTGCGCTGAGTTCGGCATAATTGCGCCCTATATACCGTTTAACTGCATAAAAGGTGTTTTGCGGGTTCGAGATGGTTTGCCGACGGGCTAACTGTCCTACCAAGCGTTCGCCATCTTTGCTAAACCCTACCACCGAGGGAGTTGTCCGCATTCCTTCGGCATTGGCAATTACTACGGGTTTGCCGCCTTCCATGACAGCAACTACTGAGTTAGTTGTACCTAAGTCTATACCAACTACTTTACCCATGCCTAACCGTTCTCCTCGCGTACCTTGTTTAACACTC
>JACCVJ010000559.1 GCA_013698215.1 Tatlockia sp.
GGGGTAATTTTACTTCAACGGGCGACCTTAAATCCAAAATTTTGCGCTTCATTGATTACTTTAATCGTACATTTGCAAAGCCCTTTGTTTTGAAGTTTTTAGGCTACCCGAATCCTGCTTCAACTGGTTAGTTATTTCTGCCCTAATGCACTAGTGGTTATTCCCAGTAGCAGCCATAAGCAAGACTGATATTGTTTGCTATCCATTATTTAATAAGTTTCTTACCTGTACACAGGCTTTCCTGTCGATATTGCTTGTATTACAATGTCCACCGCACGACTTACACCTCCTGATTGCTGAATAGCTTGTTGGAGTCGTATGGCATTTCTTTTGTAGGAATATTCAGTTAATACTTTATTAATAGCAGTTTTAAGTTGAGAAGTATTCAACTGGTTGAGTTGTACAACTTCTCCAGTTCCCGTCCAACTTATTCTTGCCGCTACCCCTGGCTGGTCATTGGCAATTGGTATTGCTACCATGGGTACTCCGTTGCTTAAAGACTCTAACGTTGTGTTAAGCCCTGCATGAGTAATAGTAAGCGTAGCTTTTTGTAAGATTTCTAGCTGAGGAGCATATTCTACAACGAGAGGTTTCCCTGGTAATTCTCCTAAAATCTCTGGCTTCATTGCTCCTCCAAGAGAGATAACTAACTGAGCATCTATTGCTACACACGCTTCAGCAATTCTTTGAAAGACCCAAAGTAAACGATTTTGTATTGTTCCTAGTGAAGCATAAATTAATGGTTGTCCCGTTAATTGTTCCCAGGGAAAATTGATAGACTGCCTCGTAACTGGATTGACTAGGGGCCCAACAAAATGAAAATAAGAAGGTAAGGACTTCCTTGGAAATTCAAACTCAGACGGTTGCTGACTAATTTGAGCTAACTTAGAAAAAGGCTCGTTATTGTAAGAGTACGGGGGTAAGTTCCATTGTTTACGATAGTCAGCGACCGTTTCAATAACAGATTGTCCGAGAAGCATAAGCATACTATAACCAAATAAGTTACGTAAACGAGTCCACCAAGCTGTGTCATACTCCCAAGGAATTAGGGCAGGCGGAACTTCTACGTCGGCATTTAGTATTAATGCATTAGATATAGTAATAAAAGGAATACCTAAAAAATCTGCAACAGTACCCCCTTCTAGAGTAGACTGATCGATCAACAAAGCTTCTATTTTTGCATTTCTAATGACTCTTGGAGCATCTCGTAAAACTGCAATAGCTCCTTGTTTGTACTGATTAATGGTGTATTGCAATGCAAATAACCCGCTTAATTCTCCTAAATGCGCTAGCACATTTGCCACAGAGCCAGATGGATACTCATATTCTCCTATTACCAAGAAATCTAACCCTGCTGCCCTTGCAATAGGTTGAGCATCAACAAACCCAACTAACGTAACATGATGACCACGTTTTTGAATTTCATAGCCCAATGCAATCATAGGGTTGAGGTGTCCAGAGGCAGGAGGGCATAGGATACCAATCTTTGTCATATCTTTTTGTTTATTAATATAGAAAACATCATTATTTATCATGCAACATTATTGTCGCGTAGCTTACTCTAGTTGTTTATTATCGCTTAGTTTTACTTATTCATTTGTCATTGCTGCTCACGCTCAAATCATTCCTGACTCTTCTTTGGAAGGTAATAATTCGATTGTTGTTCCTAATCAGATAGTTAATGATAAATCTACTGATATAATTATGGGTGGTTCATCAAGAGGAAGCCTGCTATTTCATAGTTTTCAAGATTTTAATATTAAAGATAACCAGGCTGCTTACTTTAGTAACCCAGAAGGGATAACTGATATTCTTGGTCGAGTAACAGGAACGAACGCATCTAATATTTTTGGGAAACTAGGGATATTAGGTAATGCTAACTTGTTTCTCATTAATCCTAATGGTATTGTTTTTGGACCGAATGCGATCCTTGATCTTGGAGGCTCTTTTCTAGCTAGTACAGCTAATAGTATTAAATTAGCAGACGGCTATGAGTTTAGTGCCACAGAACCTCAGTCAATACCGCTACTGACTATAAATGTCCCTATAGGGTTAGGCTTTTTAGGTAATCAGAATCCAGGATCTATTGAAGTACAAGGAGTTGGACATACTTTATCTACTTTTCCAGGTACAAATTTTATTGTAGGTGCTGGGGATAGTAGTACAGGACTACGAGTACAAAATGAAAAAAATATTGCATTGATAGGTGGGGATGTTATTTTTAATGGAGGCATTGTCACTGCACCTGCTGGAAAAATTGAAGTTGCTAGTATTGATTCAGGTCAAGTTGGAGTTGATTTTCTTTCTAAAGATTGGATTTTTGATTACTCTAATATACAGAAGTTTAAAAATATTCAAATTGCTAACTTATCTTTACTAGATGCTAGTGGATTTAGTGATGGTGAAATTTTCGTTCAGGGTAATCAACTTGTAATCTCGGATGCTTCATATATTTTAATCCAGTCTCAGAACTCAAATATTAGTGGAAAAATAAATATTAACGCTTTGGATTTGCTATCAATTACTGGGACATCTTCTAACCCAAATACAAATATATTTTTCCAATCTATTAGAAATAGAGGAGGAATTGCAAGTCAGAGTGCTTTTGGACGAGGAAGTGATATTAATATTTCAGCAAAAAAGGTCTTTTTTCAATCAGCAGGTGGTATAGCAAGTGACTCTTTTTTTATAGGTGTAGGTGGAGATATAATAATCAACGCTTTAGACTCTATTCAATTAATAGGAGCTTCGCAGATCGACCCATTGAATAATTATAGCGTGGTAGCATCTACCTCAAATAACTTAAGCAATAGTGGAAATATTACACTTTTGACTAATAGATTGCTAGTTCAAGCCGGGGCAGCTATTGTCTCTGACACTTTTGGTTCCGGTACAGGTGGTTATATAAATATAAACGCTTCACAATCAATCTTGGTAGAAGGTTCTAGGAATTTTGATTCAAGCGCACAATTTCTTAATCTTGCAGCAAACGGCTCTGCACCAAGTGCTGTAGCATCTTCATCCTATGGTTCTGGTAATGCAGGAAATTTATTTATATATACGCCACAGTTAACTGTACTAGACGGAGCAAGTATCAGCACGAGTACATCAGCTTATGGAAATGCTGGAAATATATTTATCACTGCACCGGACTTTGTAAGAGTTAGTGGTTTTGTAGAAGCAAAAGGATTAGGAGAACAAACCATATTTCCAAGTTTAATTACT
>JACCVJ010000560.1 GCA_013698215.1 Tatlockia sp.
GGACAATGCGCGATCGCATAGTATTAGATACGCCACTGCGCTGTCTACCTGCTTCTAACCCCATAACCTGATGATACAAGCCTAATTTGGCTTGGGGAATGGGAGAACCATCAAAATCGTTTCCTGAGGCGATCGCACTGTCAATTGCATCCGCGCCAGTAGTGGTTGTTGCGTCTGGGTTCATTGTCTCAAGTCATTAATATAGGCAAAGATTATTTTATCAGGCTTGAGTAACCCCGATAGGCGCTACAAATCTTCAAGCCAAAACTAGGGAAGCGGTTATTTGTGTTAGTTAGTTGAAAGGACTCTTTAAAAAATGCGATCGCACAGTCCTAAATCAATAGCTACAAAACTCTTGTTCAGTCAGCACTTAAGAGTAAAATCGCTCGTAATTATCATGGCTACCAATCCAAAACCACGTCACTGTATCACCTTCTAAAATTCCAATCGCGCGATGGCTAAGTGTTACCCGAACTGACCAAATTCCTTCTTCGCTATTGATACATTTAAAATGTAAAGATGGATGAAACGGATTTTCTGCCCAAAGCTGGTAGGCTTTTCGCGCTCCCTTTCTGACAGAATTACTCAGTTGTCAATACTCAACCCAAAAAGATGGCAGGGTAGCCGACTTCATAACTGCTCATAATCCATCGGCATCGATCGACCTTCGGCGATTTGTTGTTTTGCTTGTTGGGCGGCGGCAACTAAACTATCTTGTGACTTTTTAAATGAAGACTCCCACCGTGCTTCATCTTCCAAATCGGCAATGTATTCACAAATATGCTCCGCAACTTGCTCTTGCAAATCACTTGATAGGGATTCGAGCATCTTGACAATTGTATTTATGGCAGTCGAAGACATAAGTTATTCAAAATAAAATAAAAGGCAGCTTTACTCTACAAACTAGCACTTGTGAGGCTTAACGAGATTATTACAAGCTTGACAGTAGCAATAAATCTAGCTCTGCAACTCGGAGTTCATGACCTGGATACCTCAAAACAAAATTATCTACCTCTCGCAGACGTTTTGGAAGCGGCTCATAGTCTCCACCATAGCTATAAAATCGAACTCTCGCAGACGTTTTGGAAGCGGCTCATAGTCTCCACCATAGCTATAAAATCGAAATCCCAAAGCATACAACTTTTGTACTTTCCTCCACTGCTCATTGTCCCGGCATTTTGGAGCTTTAAACGCACGTCCCATCAAATAAGCTGTCTTGCAGCATTGTGGGCAAATATGCTCTTTATCGCAACTTAACTTAAAACTTTTTTGACAACTGAAACAGGCATGAGCGGTTAAATACGGATAGAAATAACCTGTGGAAAATTGAGAAGTTGACCCAACTTGACGATTGCCTATGTCTCGCCGAATTTCCATACGGCGATGCTTCTCTTGGTTTTGGGACATAATCATTTTGGATTGTTTTTACAAATGTCTCAAGCCGTCGAACAATTAAGCCTTTTGCAGTTGTTCGAGGTGTTTTAGCACCCAACCTGACGTATCGACAAATAAACTACTCATCCCTTTTAGCTCCTCTTTCAGGCGGGATTGCAACTATTTTAATTGATTTCGAAGTCTCAATACTTCAAAATAAAAGACTTCGCACTTCCCTGCAATTTAGATAGCAGTGGATATTTGTTTTGAGGAAGTGCGATCGCGCGAGTCAAAAATCTCAGTCCGCTTCAACCGGGTTACTAGGCTGTTGGCGTTGAGCAATCTGGAGCAATAACCGCAAGGCTTCGTTTACAGATACATCTGTCGGAAAAGCTTGGGCAATATCAGGCTCCAAAAGAACTAAATTTGTACCTGCTCGGTAGCGTTCAACATACTTACCTTTTACGCCTCCTGCCATTTGGGAGAAGTCGTATTCAGGGCTGAGTTCATCTTCTAGCTCATCAACTTCTTTCTTCATAAAATATCCTTTCCTGGCGAGTGGCTTTTCGAGCGCTAATAATGCGAATACGGTTTTCTCGGTCGGTATGGGAAACTACCAATAATTGCCCTAATTTAGACATCCCAATAATAATGTAGCGATTTTCTCCGATGGAATGAGCGGGATCGGGAAAGGTCGTAGATAACGAGTCATCGAACACGGTTGTTGCTTCTTGGAATGAGATATTATGCTTGCTCAAATTAAGCACTGCTTTATCTAGATTCCATTCAAATTCCATGCAAAAACCACCCTAGCCACCAACAGTAGAAGTTTATCAGGTTCCCAAATCATTAAAATTGTGAGGAGGTTCGATGTATCTATAAAACCTGCAATAGAATGTTAAAATCTCTGCACTCCTCTAAACTTTTACCTGCAATTAAGCAAAACGAATTTTTAAGTAATCTTCTTCCATTTTTGCTCCCGCAGGTTGCAACGCTGCTAAAGCTTGAGGCAAAACTAAATTCCGCCGATGATTGCCAATCGTGATATTTAGCTCATCACCCGTTTTATTTAACTGAACTTGGTTTTTAGGAATACCTGGTAAATAAATCTCTAAGCTG
>JACCVJ010000573.1 GCA_013698215.1 Tatlockia sp.
TGCGATCGCATCTAAGTTTTTTGTCTGCAATTTCTGCAATGCTGGGGTGATAATATCCCCCGTCTGAGCAGCAAAACCTATCAAACGTTGATGAGGCTGTTTTAAGCGCCCTAATTGAGCCACAATATCCCCAACCGATTCTAAAGGTAAGCTTTGAGGTAGGGATTTTTTGGGCAACTTGACGCTGCTGTAAATAGCTGGCTTTACATCTGCCACCGCCGCCGCCATTATTGTAATATCAGCATTAGTAAAGTTATTTAACATAGCTTGACGCATTTGGTCAGCGCTGACAACCCCAATAGCCTGTACTCCTAAAGGTATAGCGCCGCTAAGGGGGGCGTGAACTAAAGTAACAATTGCTCCTCTATTTAAGGCTGCTTGGGCTAAAGCTAAACCCATTTTGCCTGTAGAAGGATTGCCAATAAACCGCACAGGATCTAAGTACTCTCTCGTTCCACCCGCACTAATTAATACACACTTACCAAGTAAATCTCGCTGTCCTTTGGCGTATAAAAGCGATCGCAAATTATTAAAAATCTCCCCAGGTTCTGCCATGCGCCCCGCTCCCACGCGATCGCAAGCTAGTAACCCATCCCCCGTTTGCATACCATAATATCGCTTATCTGTCAATAGTTGCTGCCAGTTGCGCTGTACTGATAATTGCTGCCACATCTCGGTATTCATGGCAGGAGCGAGTAAAATCGGACAATTAGAAGCTAAAACAGTGTTAGTTAGCAGATTATCTGCCATACCGTGAGCTAGTTTAGCAAGAGTATTTGCTGTCAAAGGCGCAATAACTAAAATTTCTGCCCATTCGCCCAAATCTATATGTAGGGGGCGATTATAAATTGGTTGCCAAAAATCTTTATCGGTGTAAGCTAGATGACGAGCCAGAGTAGCTAAAGTTAAAGGCGTGATAAATTCTTGGGCGGAATCCGTGAGAATTACCCGAACTTCCGCTCCAGCTTTAAATAACGTTGATACAAGTTCGCAAACTTTGTAAGCCGCAATACCGCCGCCTACGCCAACTAAAATTTTCCTACCGAGCATTTACAACTCGTCGCAAGGATCTAAGTCTAATAAATAAACAAAAGACTCTACCAATTCTGGACGATGAAAAGCGATCGCTCTGAGTAAATGCCAATCGTTTAATCCGTCAAAAGCATTGGTATAGTTATCTTGCTCTAGACGCAAAGCTAGGTCTTCCACTTCCTGTGCAGACATGATGGAAATATCTTGTTTGGAAATGCTCAAAGTTTCGATCATTACTCGCGCCTCCAGCAACATTTAAGTGCAGTAGATGTTACATTGCTGTAACCACCGTATCTATTCTAGTGGCATAAATGAAATTGTGTAATTAAATTGTCACTGTTGTTTATAACTATACCGACGTTAAAACGGCATCGCTGGCGCTACTAACTTTTGTCTGGGGTTGGTTGGAGTATACTTCACAGGAATTATTGGGGCTTTCAATTAGCTTAATTTTGTGTAATTGCGCGCCTAATTCCTGGATAGGAAGTCGCAACAAATCTTGAATGCGGACGGCGATATTTTCCGCCGTTGGTACGACATTGGCAAAGTAAGCAATATCTTTATTTAAAAAAGTATGGTCGAAGGGTTCAATTACTTGCTCGTCGATAACGGATTGCAAAGCGCCTAAGTCAACTAACATCCCTGTTCTAGGGTCAACTTCACCTTTTACCGTCACTTCCAAATGATAATTATGTCCGTGACCGTTGGGACGAGCGCATTTACCATAAATTTCGACATTTTCATCATAACTAAGATTGGGATGCGCGAGACGATGAGCGGCGCTAAAGTGAGTGCTGATAGTTAAATAAGCTTCCATACCGTTTCCTTGATAATCTGCCCAAAGTTGAGGATGTTCAAATAGTTGAATATTGACTAGAGGTAAATGAGACGCTAATTTTTGCCAGATAATCCGGGCAATGTTTTCGGTAGTAGGCAGAGTTTGTTGAAATTCTGACCAAGCATCATTAAGGTAGGAATAGTCTAAGTAGTCAGTAATTTCGCGCTTAATTACTTGCTTAACCTCCGACAAATTCATCACCATACCGTAGCTGTCTAATTCTCCGGCGATCGCGACATACAGTACATAATTATGTCCATGTCCAGGATTGCGGGTACATAATCCAAAGAGTTGATTATTTTCAGCTTCGCTAAGTTCTGGCAACCAATAGCGATGACTGGCAGAAAATTGAGCGCGGCGATTGACAATACATTGCATGAGTATTTAGACGCGGTTTGTAAAAAATCTTAACCTACCTTCTTACAGGATAAAGCAAGTTTTATTTAACCTACTGGTTCAAAACCATAATCTAAGCAAAGTCAGCTAAAGCAGATTGGACATCCTCATGCAAAGTGGCAGCAATCCTAAACAATTCTTGCCCCACATGAAGATAGCGCTCGTCGTAGTTGAGGGGAAAATAATTTAACTCATCTAGCCCATCACCTAAATGATTGAGACAGTAGTAAAGATGAGCCGCCGCACTAGCTACAATTGGCGGATTAGGCATAGAGCGAAAAATACTTTGGGCTTCAATGAGAAAATCGCGGCAATTTTTAAGATAGTCTTGGAATCCTTCTAGCAACTGGTCATCAAAAGGATCTGCCGCCAGTTCGTCTATTTCTTCGTCTAAAGAATTGAGAATGCTATCTAAAAGCCGAGTTACAGGTTGATAGACTTGTTGCAGCCACGCTTGTACTTGCTCGTCTGCCGCCCTACCTCGTTTGCGAGAAGTGCGATCGCGCTTTATTGAACTTGCAGGCGGGTTTTGTACTTTACTAGCGTTCAATTGGCGATCGTACGATCGCCGATTAGCCGTATCTTTCAAGATTTCGTAAGCCGCATTAATCCGAATAATCTGTTCGCTGTCGCCCTCAGCCTGATTGCTGTCAGGATGAAATTGCTTAACTAAGCGGCGGTAAGCCTGCTTAATCTCCCCACTTGTGGCATTAGGAAGCACCTGTAGGGTGTGGTAATAGTTGTTAAAATCTGCCATCTCACCACTTTAGCGCAAGAAAGAAGGCAAGATAATCGAATATATTGCCCTCTAATTTTCTTACTCTTTGATCCCGGAAAACGCTGGAATTCGTGGCTCCATTTCTTGAAACAATGGGGTGCTTAAGTAACGTTCGCCAAAACTAGGTTGAATCATAACGATCAATTTTCCGGCGTTTTCTTTTCGTTGGGCAACAACGATCGCCGCCCGTAATGCCGCCCCCGATGAAATGCCCGAAAGTAACCCTTCTTCCCGTGCCAAACGCCGACCGTAAGCAATCGCCTCATCGTCGCTAACTTTAATTACTTCATCAATCATGTTTACATTCAAAACTTGGGGAATAAAACCCGCACCAATGCCTTGAATTTTGTGTGCGCCAGGATTGCCTCCCGACAATACCGGGCTATTAAGGGGTTCAACGGCGATCGCTTTAAACCCTGGCTTGAGGGCTTTAATTACCTCTGCAACTCCCGTAATCGTTCCCCCAGTGCCGACTCCAGCGACAATCATATCTACTTGTCCGTCGGTATCTTCCCAAATTTCTAGGGCGGTGGTGTCGCGGTGAATTTGGACATTGGCGGGGTTGCGGAATTGCTGCAACAAGTAAGCGTTTGGTGTGGTGTCTGCGATCGTTTGCGCCCGACGGATTGCCCCGCTCATGCCTTCAATTCCTGGCGTAAGTTCTAACTCCGCTCCATAAGCCCGCAGCATTGCCCTACGTTCGCCGCTCATGGTATCGGGCATAGTCAAAATTAAGCGATACCCTCTAGCGGCGGCGGTCATTGCTAGAGCAATTCCTGTATTGCCTGAAGTTGGTTCTACTAATATTGTCTTTCCTGGCGCAATTAGTTTTTCTTGTTCGGCGGCATTAATCATACTCACGCCAATTCTATCTTTGACGGAAGCAGAAGGATTCATGCTTTCAAGTTTCACCACAATTTGCGCTACACACCCCTCCGTTTGGGGAATGTGGTTTAACTGCACTAAAGGAGTGCGACCGACTAATTCTGTAATATCGCGGGCAATACGCATAGTCTTAGTTAGTTGTGTTTATTGAGTAACGAGCTATTCAACAGTAGGTTTTAATCTAAAAATTACCCCTACTTTAGATGTAATACATTAAATTCAATTGCTTTCTAGCCGAGCGTTGATCGCAAAGATCCTGAAGCGTGTAATTGTGCAAAACTAAGTCCGCCGCTTGCCGTGCTTCATGCCAGATTTCTTGAATTACCGCACTTTCCAACGTTTTGGGATTAGCTTCTTCCTCCGGCGAAGAAGAGTTTGAGTTTAATCCCTCCAAGCATCCCATCACCTCCAATAGGGTAATTTTCCAAGGTTCTCTTGCCAGGATATAACCACCTTTTGCCCCGCGTTGACTTTTTACTATGCCCCCACGCCTTAAGGTTGCTAGTAGCTGTTCTAAGTAGCGATCGGGGATATTTTGTTCGGCGGCAATTTGCCTAATTTGTAGTGGTTCGCCGCCATCGTAATGACCTGCTAGTTCTAATAAGGCAAGCAAGGCATATTCAGATTTACAAGAGATTTCCACAGGCAAAAATGAGCGCGAAAGATAATTAAATTTGTTATCGGCTTCACTCTCATTATACTACGGTTCACCACTGGGGTTTGATAGTTTAACTAAAAGTAGCAATTTTTTCTTGGTGTAGCTTTGCGGTACAAAAGAAAAACCCCGCCTAGTTGCGGGGTTTTGAGCATTCAAGTAAACTTTACCTGGTTTAGAAAGTAAATGTTGTTCTTAGAGTACCAATTACTATGTCTTCTCTATTGGCACTTTGACCTGGAGCAGTCAACCAAATTACACCAGGAGTAAGGGAGATATTATCGGTTAACTGGTACTTGTAGAAGCCTTCAATGTGGTAGCCATACTCGTTATCGTAGTTGCCAGCGCCGGGAGCATCTAAGTTTCTTAGAGTTGGTTCTACCCCAGCAATTAATCCCAATACACTACCTTCTTTACCTAAGTCTGGAAAAGAAACCCCCAGAGCATAACTCCAAACATCTGCGCTACCGACATCGATTAGCTCAACATCGGTTTTTGTTACCCACCCGCTCAGGGAAATGCGATCGCTTAACCGTAAAGCCGCCGATAATCCATAAGAATCGGTACTTAGCTTTGTTGCTCCGCCTAAAAGTAAACTAGGATCGTTTGCCTGAGCCGAACCTACCACAGGTGTACCAATAGCTCTAGAGGCGGAACCACCGATATCAAAAATCCCGTCACCAGCGTTGTGGTAGCCTCTTACATAGGTTGCAGCAAGCCCAAAGCGATCGCCCAAGTTAAAGTTGATTTGTGCCAACGCACTAAAGTCGCCGTTAACAAAGCCCAAATCTCCATCAACTCCAGCAAACTCCTGATCTGTATTGGAGGTACTGATTCTACTAGGACTATTAGCATTATCAGCAAAATAACCCAAGCTAATTGATGTAGCACCTAACACCCCACGTTCTCCAAAGGGAACGTTGATGCCGCCACCTGCACCGCCACCAATATTGTAAATTGGGTTGTGTTCGGCAAACACAGAAAGCGCACCACTACCGCTAGTAAAACCTTCAAAGTAAGGGTTTACGGATGGCACAAAGTCAACCCAAAGTCCGCCAATGGCAGCAAGATAAACCCTGGCTCTATTAAATACTGTAAATTCGTAAGCTGCCCAGTCTAGGGAAGCTCTATTATCGGTTGAAGGCACGAGGTTAAGTATTTGTTGCCCTTCAAAAGTTCCTCCCGTATCGAAGGTTTGGGCATTACCCGCCGCTAGGCGGGTATGTAAAATATCTGTCCCGGTAAAGCTGCTTTGAAATTCAAGGCGGGCGCGGGCTTGCAGTACAGTATTATTTCGATCTCCGACATCTTCTCCAAAAGCATCGCTAACGGCGGCAACTACTTCACCCAGTAACTTAGTAGTAGTAGAAAATTGATTTGATGCTAATTCGGCGGTGACAGCTTCTACGCTATCTACTCTACCGCGCAAGGTGGCAAGCTCTGTCGCAAATTCTTCCTGTAGCCTTTGCAATGTGGCTAAGTCTTCTCGTCTTACTGCGTCGGCGGTGGCGGTGGCAATTAATTCATTAACCCGATCTAAACAAGCATTTAAGCCTGCTGCAAATTCATATCTTGTGGTGGCTCTATTTCCTCGGTACGTGC
>JACCVJ010000354.1 GCA_013698215.1 Tatlockia sp.
AACTTGGCGTACTTATGATCAAGATGCTTTAATCGCCGATGAGATGACGCTAGTAATTCAAATCATGGGCAAAACTAGAGGCACAATTCAAGTTCCCGCCCAAGCTGATAAGCAAGAATTAGAAAATTATGCCCGTCAGTCGGAAGCAGCTATACGTCATCTGGAAGGGAAGGTAATTAAAAAAGTAATTGTTGTGCCGGGAAAGTTGGTTAATTTTGTTATTTAAGTTAAATGGTGGGGAACTTGCGAGGAGATCCCCCCTAGCCCCTCTTTTTAAGGGGGGAAAATATTTGAATAATAATTAAAAGACTTTTAGCTCATCTTTTAACCAATACTGCTTTGCATGGCAAGCTTCAAAGCGTAAGAGTTGCAAATCTCCTTGAGTTAAAACCATTTGAGGCGCGACGGGCGTTAGGGCTAGAGAAGTAATAATACTTTTACCGACAGCTTGGGCTAATAGTGGAGGTACAGAGTTGCCTACTTGCCTAAATCCATGCCATTTAGTTTGATGCAGGCGAAACCAGTCAGGAAAAGAATGCAACCGCGCCGCCTCTCGGACGGAAATTACTCGCGGTAAAATTGGGTGAATGGGACGGGGAGAAGTGTGGCTACCGCGATCGCTTCCTGTACCCGCCCGTAAGGTATGACACAATCCATTTAAGTCTAAGCGGCGCAATTGGCTAATTGGTTCTCTTTGATTAGCGATCGTTGCAGCAAAACGGGCTATAGACGTTTGATTGTGTTGGGTTTGCAGGGAACTTGTGAGCAATTGTGGATTCCACGCGCGCGGGTAAGCAAAATAGTTAGATTCGCGGAGAGTTTGCGCGTACACGCTAATTTTTTGCTCGGCTTGGGCTAATTGCTCAAAACTTAACAACACTTGATCGGTGGTTTTGAGTTCTGGAAAACTATCTAAATCGGGCAAATCGGCGATCGCATCTACAACTGTAACTAGGTTCCCGGCTACAGGTTTGGGAAAATAAATTCTAATTCCAGCTTGTGCGCCGCAAAAAAACAGTCTTTTGCGTCTTTGGGGTACGCCAAAATCCGCCGCATTTAAAATTTGCGCCCTACCATGATAACCATGATGTTTAAACTTATTTTTGAGCTTATTTAACCAAGTTTTGTGTTTCCCGGCTACCATTCCCGGCACATTTTCCATGACAAAATAGCGGGGATTTAGTTCAATTACTAAGCGACAAAATTCTAAAACTAAATGATTGCGATCGTCATTTATCAAACGTTTGCCCATGAGTGAAAATCCCTGACAAGGAGGCCCACCAAAGACTAAATCAATTTGTCCGTCCCATAAAGTGTCAGTTTTGTAGTGAGCAATCCAAGCTTTTAAAGCGGCTTTTCTAACCGTAGCGGCGGTTAATTCAGTAATATCTTTGCAGATTACTTCTGTGAGGGGAAAATTGAACTTATAGGCGCAAGCATGAACCGGATCGCTTTCTACAGCTACTAACACATCAAATCCCGCTTGCTCTATTCCTAGAGAAAATCCGCCCACCCCTGCAAACAAGTCTATAGCAATGGGACGTTTAGCAAGGGTTGTTTTTCCATTGTCGATTACTTCTCACCCCTTGCCTCTAGTAGTTGGAAAATTTCGGAGGCAGCGCGATCGCATACTCCCACTTCTCCTAAAGATAAGCGCATTTGTTTGTATGCGTCTAGAGTTTCTTGGCGACGAATAGGATTAAGCAATAATTCTAGAGCTATTTGGACAATATTTTCGGGCGTAGCTTGTTCTTGGAGCAATTCTGGCACGATGGGCTTCATTTCTACCAAGTTGGGCGGCGACATAAAGGGAATGGAAAACTTTAACAATCGGGCGATCGCAATTGTTAGGCTACTAACGCGATAAATCACTACTTGCGGCACGTTTAGCAGCGCAATTTCTAAATTCACCGTTCCCGACTTAGTTATTGCTAAATCAGCAGCAGCAATGGCTTCAGTAGTTTGACCACACACTATAGTAGCTTGCAAACCGTAATAAGTAATCGCCTTTTCAATCGGTTGGCGATAAATTTCTAAAGCTAAAGGAATCAAAAACCGCACATTAGGTAACTGAGATTGAATTTGCTTCGCCGCCTCAAACATTGCTGGGAGCAAGTATTTCAACTCTTGGCGACGAGAAGCGGGAATCAGGGCGATCGCGGTTGTTTCTGGCGCAACATTTAGTAATTTTCGGGCAGCTTCCCGACTAGGGGCATTTTGCATCCGGTCAACTAAAGGATGCCCTACCCAGCTAACTTTTGCGCCCCGCTTTTCAAAATAACGGGCTTCTTCAGGAAAAATTGCTAGTAACTTATTACTAATTTCAATAATTCGCGTTGTTGCCCGCGCCGTCACTGACCATACCCAGACCTGGGGGGCAATATAGTAAACTACAGGCACTTGGGGCAGCGAGGAATGAATGTAACTGCCAATTTTCATGTTGGGGCCCATGTAGTCAATTAGTACGACCAGATCGGGCGGTTGAGCCTTTAAAGATGCGATCGCTTGTTTCTGGAGTTGGAGAGTTGGCAAAATAAACGGCAGCGCTTCTAATAGTCCCATCGAGCCAATGCTGCTAGTATTGCCTAATAAAACTGCTCCCGCCGCCGCCATTTTAGCGCCGCCTAAAGCAACAATTTCTAACTCTACTCCTGCTTTAATGGCTTGACGCTTGAGGGCGGTAATTAACAGCGCACCTTGTAAATCTCCCGATACTTCCCCAGTGCTAATAAAAATTCTGACTTTCTTTATTTGCCCAATTAGATTAAAAGCCATTAATTCTTGCGTGGACTCCGACCGGGTATACAACCGCGCCGCCCTGACCTTTGCGATAATTGCAAAAACTGGCGCAGATGTTGAATGTAATCGTTATCTGGCAATAGTTCTAATTGTTCTAACGCCGCACTAATTGTTAAATTTGAGCGGTAAAGACTGCGGAAAGCTTTTTTTAAAGTTTGAAAAACTGCCCCTTGGTCTAACTCGGATATTCCCGCCCGTTTTAGACCCACTAAATTGAGGCTGCGGACTCTAGCGGGACTACCTTCTACTAACATATAGGGCGGAACATCGCGATCAATGCGACTCATACCACCCACCATTGCTAACTTGCCAATATGCACAAACTGATGAATACCCAAAACCCCGCCGATAGTAGCTCTTGACTCTATTTTTACGTGACCTGCTAAAGCGACACTGTTAGCAATAACGACAGAATCGGCGATCGCACAATTGTGAGCTACATGAGTGTAAGCCATTAGTAAATTGCGATCGCCAATTACCGTTGCTTCTCCTTCTCCCGTAGCGCGATTAATTGTCACGTACTCGCGGATGCGGTTATGGTTGCCAATTTTTACCCAACTCAAAGACCCATCATACTTAAGGTCTTGGGGTTCGAGTCCAATAGCAGCGCCGGGGAAAATTTGATTTCCTTGTCCTATCTCTGTAGGTCCTTCTAAAACAACATGAGCGCCGATGATAGTTTCTGCACCAACTTTAACTTGTTTGCCAATTACCGCGTAGGGCCCAACTTGAACGGTAGGGTGCAATTCTGCGCCGGGATGAATTACAGAAGTAGGATGAATTAGGGTCTTCAAAGATAGGTCTCCAACGGAAAGCAGAGGTTAGTTGTAGTGGCTGTTAGGATAATTTTGCTTAGTTTAATCGACCAAAGAGAACATCAATTCGCCTTCGCTAACTAATTGCCCATCTACCACTGTACGAGCTTGCATTTTACCGAAACGACGGCGTTTGACGCATAACAGTTCCACAGTCATAATTAAGCGATCGCCTGGTACAACGGGGCGACGAAACCTAACTTTATCAATCCCTGCAAACAAAAATAGTCCCCCTTCTAATTCTGGCAATTGAGTTAGCACAATTCCGCCCACTTGCGCCATTGCTTCAACGATTAACACTCCTGGCATCATTGGTCTTCCAGGAAAATGCCCTTGAAAATGCGGTTCGTTGAAGGTAACGTTTTTAATCCCCACCGCACGTTTTCCGGGTACGTATTCAATAATGCGGTCTACAAGGGCAAAAGGGTAACGATGAGGTAGCAGTTTTTGGATTTCTTCAACATTAAAAACTGTTTTTAATGGGGTATTTTCATCAATAGGGCTGGCTGATTCTGCCATTGAGTCTAAATTATTTAGGGCGGTTTTCATGGGAGTCAAAAACAACGTGCAGGACTAGAAATGTAATTTTATCTTTAGCAGGGGCATTTTATAGAGAAATTGAGCAAGTTTTTTGCTGAGGAAATAGCTCAAGCTGTGAGGGTTAATTATTTCCCCTTCTCCTCATCTTGTAAGCTTTCCTCTAATAGTTGGGCTAGTTGAATATGCAAATTATGACTGGCTTTGTAAGCCAAAAAATGAGCAACAGGCAAATTTTTCACCAAGCTCAAATCTCCCACTAAGTCTAAAATTTTATGACGTGCTGGTTCATTTGCAAATCGCAAAGGAGGATTTAACCAGCCTAGATAGCGATCGCAAACTAAAGCATTATCTAAGTTTCCGCCCTTAATTAAACCTTGTTGCTGTAATGCCTCGATTTGGTGAGCCAAACCAAACGTCCGCGCTGGAGCAATTTCTTGGGCAAAAGAATTGTCTTCTAGCGGCGTTTCTTGCCAGCTATGCCATTGATTGCCAATGGCGGCTACATCAAAGTCAATTCCGTAGGTAAAGCGGGTTACTAGGGCGGGGAGAGCGGCTACAAAGGCATCTTGGTGGCGTACCCAAATCGGTTGAGTTAATAGCGGGGGCGATCGCCTTGGCAAAGATTCTACTAATCCTACGGCGGCAATTTCCTCTACCCATCTCTGGGCAGAACCTTCTAATAAAGGCACTTCTAACCCATCTATTTCAATTCGGGCATCATCCACCCCCATACCTGCTAAGGCGGCAAGCAGATGTTCCACCGTGCGAATGCCAGCCTCTTTTTCCCCTAATTGGGTCGATAAAACTGTATTAGTTACGAAAGCTACTGTAGCTGGAATAACTGGCTTTTGGGGCAAGTCTACCCGGACAAAATAGCGCCCAAGCCCTGGGGCAGGTAAAACACGCACAGTAGTAGTTACACCGCTATGCAACCCCACCCCCGACAAGCTAAATTGGTCAGCTAGAGTATGTTTCTTTGCCTTTTGCCCCTCACCCATTAGAATCTTTCTCCTATACCAAAGTGTAAGCGGCTATCACCTTCATCAGTAAAACCGTAATCGATCCGAATTGGGCCTAGAGGTGATTGAACTCTTACCCCCAAGCCGTAGCCAAAACCGCTACCAGACTTACCTCGTACTCCGGCTGGATCTCCAGGGACTTCGCTACCACTACCTAAGTCTGTACCCGCATCAAAAAATAGCGCGCCGCCGACAATTGAGAATACAGGAAAGCGGTATTCGGCAGTAGCTTGCACAAAACTCCGTCCGCTACCTAAGTCGCCTTCATCGTAGCCTCGGACTGAATTGCTACCCCCTAATAAAAAAGCTTCGTATGGTGGCAAATCTCCTAGTACCGTACCGCCTTGAATATTAAAAGCTAAAGCTTGCGGCCCTTTGCTGAAATTAATTAAGCTCACGGGGAAGTATCGACTATAGCTGCCCCGCACTCGATTTAGTAAGATATTACCTGACCCAACAGGGACAGATTGCTCAACACCAAACCTAAATAGAGAGCCGCTAGTCGGTCTGAGTGCATCGTTGCGGCGATCGCGTACTGCCCCTGCTTGCAAGGTTAACAAATCATCCGTCCCACTACCACTAAAACTTAAATCATTACCTAATTCATCTCTGGGACTAAGTTTGCCGTCCGCGTCGCGGATCGATACCCGTTGATATTCCAAGCCTGCGGAGGCTGTCCATTCCGACTTGCGGAGGGGGTCTTTAGACAAAGGACGAGTAAAGTTGACACCACCCCCTAGCCGCAGAATCCGGGGGCGATCATCGTTGGGCAGAGTAACTTCATCGTCCCCTTCACCGCCGTCAAAAATTAGCGAAGTTGTACGCCGTCTAAAAGTATTAACAGTATAAGATGTGCGATAAGGGTCGCCGCCAATCCAGGGATCGGTAAAGCGTAAATCAAATAATACTTCTCGCTGACCGATTTGAAATTCTCCGCCCAAGTCTTGGTTATTGCCGCCCAAGTTTTGCTCTTGATAGCTCAAACTACCAAATAAACCACTAGAAGAACTAAAACCCGCACCCGCGCCTACTGAGCCGCTATTTTTCTCGTCTACATTGACGACTACAATTACCTTACGCGGGTCTTCACCGGGGTTGAGCGATACATTCACATCTTCAAACAAACCCAGCCCAAACACTCTTTGTAAGTCTCTTTGGACGGTGGCGCGGTTAAAAATTTGCCCAGGTTTTAGTTCTAGTTCGCGGGTAACAATAAATTCACGGGTACGCCCTTTAATCGGTTTGCCGTTGTCGTCGGTGGCTTCACCGTCTTTGTTACGGAAGCTAACTTGAATATCCTCAATTACGCCTTCAGCTATTACTAAAGTCACCGTGCCATCGGTGGCTACTTCTGGGGCTTCGTTTACTTGGGCTAGAACATAGCCGTTGTCTTGATACCATTTATTTAATTGTTTGATTCCTTCTTGAAAGCGGCGCAAATTCAGGATGCTGCCGTATTGTTCTTTAAATATGTCATCAATAATTTTTGCGGGTAGTACCGATGGGATTTCTGTCCCGGCATTTGCCTGCACTCGCACGGCGCGTAAAATTGGATTAGGTTGGACGATAAATGTTACTCGCACTCCCAAGGGCGTATCTTCTGGTTCGGCGCTAACGTTGGCAAAAAACCCGGTAGCAAAAATAGCGTTGATGTCTGTTTGTAATTGCGATCGCGTTGCCGTACGTCCTGGTTGAGTTTTAATTACTTGATATACTTGGTTTTCAAGTTCAGGGGTTAGTTGCCCTTCTTGACCTTGAACTAATACTTCTCCGACTAACACCTCTGGGTTTGCCTCTGAGCCTGCGGGGGCGGCGTTATCTGGTGCTGGGGTAGCGTTGTCTGGTGCTTGGGGGTTGGGGGCTGGAGTATTGTTGTCAATCGTTGGGCTTTGACTTCCTGGAGTGATATCAAATTCTAGTTGATTGGGGGTTTCCTGTTGCGGTGAGCCTTCCGTTCCCGGAGCAGGTAGTATTGGTACGGGGGGATTTACAGGGGAATTTGTATCGGTTGTCGATTGGTTGGGCGTAGTTGAAGGGGTTGTGAGCGTGGGAGTTTGGGCTAGTTCTTGCCCAGCTATTGTCTCTACTACCACACTATTACTCACCCTTGATACCTGCAACTTTTCAGCTTTGAGCGCCGGAGTTTTTTTAATAACGGGTTGTCCTTGAGCAATTTCTGGAGCCAAAATTGAATTAAAGGCTGAAATTCCTAAGACTAACCATAATGCAGCCTTTACTGGGCCGATTAACATCCAACGAGCAGAAATTATTGGCATTTTATTAAAATTATTTAACACTTCCACACACACCATAAGTTAGAGCTACAAGAAACGTTTTGAAGACTTGGCACTGTTTTTTGTTCCTCAGTTATCGAACTTAAACAAAAAACCTTACTTTTTTTTCTACTTACTCCTAAAATTAGACTGCGCTAAAACTCTTTCTAAAACTTGCTCGTAGGCGTTTTCTACTTTACCTAAATCTTGACGAAAACGGTCTTTATCCATTACGCGATTTTGGGGATCGGATTCTAAATTATCCCAAAGGCGGCAAGTATCGGGGCTAATTTCATCGGCTAAAAGTAGTTGTCCATTACTATCAGTGCCAAACTCTAATTTGAAGTCTACTAAAGTCAAGTTACAGTTTGAGAAAAATTCGCATAGAGCGCGATCGCACTTTTTGGCAAGTTCTTGTAATTGGTCAATTTGCTCTATAGTTGCGAGTTTCAGTAATAATAGGCGATCGTGGGTCAATAAAGGATCTCCCAAAGCATCATTTTTGTAATAAAACTCTACCAATGGTTGAGCTAATACCGTTCCCAAAGGTAATCCTGTCTGTTGACAAAGACTCCCGGCGGCAATGTTTCTGACTACTACTTCTAGGGGTAAAATCTTGACTTTTTTTACCCGCATTTGGTTTAAACTTGGGCAGTCGATCAAGTGAGTAGCAATGCCACACTGTTCCAAATATTGAAATAACACTTGAGATATTTGGCAGTTAATTTTACCTTTCCCACCAATAGTGCCGCGTTTGAGCGCATTAAAAGCGGTAGCATCGTCTTTAAAATCAGCAATAACAATTTCCGAGTCTTCGGTAGCGTAAATAATTTTCGCTTTGCCTTCGTAGATTTTGGTGCGAGACATGATAGTTTCAATGATGGCAATAAACCTACAAAAAGCAGGCTTAACTATTCTACCTGTGGTTTGCAACCAAGGTAATTCTACTTACTCTCTTGCCCAAAATTCCAATCCTTCGACTTTGGTTGGATTGCTAAAATACTCGCGCTCTTGGGCAATTAAGGCTTCGGCGGCTTTTACATCTAAGGGTCTTGAGAAATAGTATCCTTGGGCGGAGTTACATTTTAGCGATTTGAGTTGATACATTTGAGTTTTGGTTTCCACTCCTTCAGCGATAGTATCCATGCCCAAATTCCAAGCAAGTCCAACCACCGTGCGGATAATTTCTATTTTGCCTAATTCTGTATCAACACCAGTAACAAAAGAGCGGTCAATTTTCAACGTATCAATCGGGAAACTGTGCATATAGCTTAAAGATGAGTAGCCCGTACCAAAATCATCTAAAGACAACCGTACGCCCATTTGCCGCATTTTTACGAGCATACCATTCACGCGCTCGGCATTTTCTACCAGTACGCTTTCGGTAATTTCTAGCTTTAAAAAGCGGCTTTCTAGCCCAGTTATTTGGAGAGCTTTTTCGATTTGGTCGAGCAAATCTGCCTGAGTAAACTGTTTAGTAGATAGGTTGACGCTGATAGTTA
>JACCVJ010000587.1 GCA_013698215.1 Tatlockia sp.
TAAGATCCTGGTGAAGAACTTTGAAAGCACCCTGACGAAGGCGACAACGAAGCTCAATCTTTGCTTTGTTAGGCTAATGATCAAAAGGCTTGCAGCTTCTTAGAGATGTCAAATGGGTTCTATAGAAGTTACCTAGCTCATAACGTAACAAAAGGGGATCGTGAGTAATTGTCCATCCATCTTTTTCGAGAGCGTGGCGCACTGCCTGGTGAAAGATATCTTTAGCAGGCATAGTTTTAGACTACTTTCTTCATCTCTAATTTACCTATGTCAGCAATAGCGATGTGCGATCGCTAACCGTTTACAGCTACTATCTCCTTTCCCAACCGTTTCAACACCTGTAACACTGTATAAAGTTCATTACCCGGATTCACCAGCGAAAATAGCCTAGAGTTGGCATACTCCGCCGTAGATTGGCGCGTACTTTTCAAAAATAAAAACTCACTTCCATTCGTAATCATGCCAAAAGTTGGTTGCACCGTCTCTAGATTGCCCAACATATAAGCCAGTGCTTGAGGAATTGCCCGCGTCACTGCAAAATCACTCCGCTTTGACTCAATCACCAATAACCAAAGACGGTTTTTTAGCACCAATACATCAATGCGTCCCCGAATAACTAGCCCCTCCTCCTCCATTTCTACATCTACGCTGGTTTCTGTCTCAATCCGAAATGGCTTGTAATAGAAGCCAGCCAAATCTAGTAACGGGGCAAGCACCACCATCTTGACGCTGTTTTCAAGCATTGGTGGATCTGCCATCAATTCCCCAAAATTAGCTTTAACCCGATCTAGGAAATGTTGCTCCTCTACGCTCAAATTAACATGAGCCTCCAGCCATTCTGGAAAAAAGTTGGGATTTTGAGTTTGCTGTAACCCGAATGCTTGTTTGAGTTCGCTTAATGTAACTTTAGTCGCTGGAATCGTTTGCATCATCTTTATTTATCTTATTTACAATACTGCGCTTAGTATTTCTCTAATTGCGTCTACGAGCGATCGCCGCCACCGACAATCTGCCTAAAATTGCCGCTAAAGTGATGAATAATTGGGTCATTATTTGTAACTTACATACTTTGCTTTTTACTGTGTGTCTCAAGTTCATACTGCAATTCCTCAATGGAATCCAGAATGGGCATGAAACGTAGCCCAAAATCTGTTAATCGATACTCTACGTGGGGTGGAACTTCGGGATAAACGATTCGTTCCAGGATGCCCAAGTTTACCATCCGTCGAAAATAGTAATTTTGAACTTTTGGGGTTAGTCCCTCTAACTTTCTTTCAATCGCACCAGGGCGACAGGTTCCCTTGCGGATGAGTCCTAAAATTCGCAGCGACCATTTACAGCCAAAAACAGCCTCTACAACCTCCGCCACCTCCGGCGTTTCCGCCGAAACTTTTTTGTCTTGGAAAGACTGCATTTCTTTCATGAAAGTACCTTAACTAACAAAATTGTGCCTTCTTGTGGGCTTTTATGCTACCGCTTATGCTTTTGATGGCGACAAGCATGAAGGAATTGAGGAGAAAACTATGGGTTTGAAAGACAAGATTGTATTGATCACAGGCGGCGGTAGTGGTATTGGAGCAGATGCAGCGCAAGCTTTCCACGCGGCTGGAGCGAAAGTCGTTTTGAATGGACGGCGTGAAGATGTACTATATCAAACAACAGAAAAAATAGACCCGACTGGAAATAATGTTGCCTATGTAGTGGGCGACATTGGACAACTTGAGACAAGCCACCGCATGGTAGCACTAGCAGTCGAGCGATTTGGTGGGGTGGATGTATTGTTAAACAACGCAGGTATCTTTAAACCGAAACCGTTTCTCGATCACACTGAAGAAGACCTCAATGGCTATTTGAATCTGCTACGAGGCTACTTTTTTATCTCACAGTCCGCGATCGCCCAAATGCGTAAACAAGGGAGTGGTGCTATCGTTAATATCGGTTCGATGTGGTCATCTCATGCGATCGCCGCGACTCCATGCAGTGGATCTTCAACGGCTAAAGGCGGCGTTCATGCCCTAACACGCAACCTGGCGATTGAATTTGCGCCCGATAAGATTCGTGTCAACGCGATCGCGCCTGCTGTTGTGGAAACACCTTTATTTGACTTTCTCGCACCGGAGCAACTCGCATCCTTCAACGCCTTCCATCCGTTAGGGCGTAATGGACAGGTCAAAGATACGACAGCAGCAATTCTTTTTCTAGCAGATGATTCGTGTTCTAGTTGGATTACCGGAGTTGTTTTACCAGTCGATGGAGGTGTAACCGCAGGACGAAACTGATTTTTGTTGCCTCACGACAGCTTTTTAACGGTGCAAGATTAGATATATCTTGCACTACTTCAACTTTATTTACGTGTAGCTTCTAAAATGCGAGAAAAGTAAAAGTTAGTCTTAGTCATTGCTTGTCTTTGGACTGCAAAACCGTTACTTTCCAGAATTTTTATAATATCTGCTTCACGGTGTAAGTAAGCGCGAGTTGCTTTGCTGGCGCCAGGGAAAAAACTACCAATCTTTTTTAGCAAGCTCAAAACCACAGTTTTTGGAGCAAAACTCAGAATTAGCCTCGATTGTGCCATAGAAGCGAGGTGAGAAATCATTTTATCTGCCTCGTTTTGGGGATAATGAATTAAAACATCTAAGCAAGTTACTGTGTGATAGTTGCCGCTAAGAGTTTCTAAGTCTTGGACAGCAAACTTAAGCTTACTTGTACTTCCTAACTGAGCTTCGGCTCTTTCGGTGGCTTCAGCAACCATTTTCTCAGAGATATCGCTGCCATAAACTGTCGCTCCAGCTTCGGCTAGAGGGATGCTCAAGCTGCCTACACCGCACCCCGCATCGCAGATAGTTAATTGGGTTAACTCGTCGGTTTTGAGCCAGTCGAGGACGGTATTTACTGTTTGCTGGTGTCCGGTACGAATGTCTAGCTGAACTTTGTTAACTTCGCCGTCGCCGTAAATTCGCAAGAAGCGATCGAATCCGGTGGAGTTAAAATATTCTTTAACAATGGTTTTATCGTCTGCTGGATTCATGAATTTAGTTTTATACTTTCCCAGGGTTTAACTTAGCATCTATCTGGGGTGGCGCAGAGGCGACTAACTTAGTTGGTAAGCATTTTCATATATCCTCTAAAGATGATACCCATTTTATTAAACCGCTGTTCCCTAAAAGTACCAACTGACAAAGTATCTCTAGCATTGTTAATTTCTAATATTATTTGTAGCTTCAGTTTTACGGGCTAGCGTAACAAAACCGTAATCAGGTAAATGATAATCTAGCATTGCTTAAAAATTTCCTCTAAACTAATGTATACTATAGTTGGTTGTGCCTCAGATAATGGTGGGGTAAGCTAAAAGATCATGCCAAGTCCAAGGTTGAAATGCTAATCCCGCACGTTGGGCTGCTGTTGTCTTAAACCGACTATGCTGCCAAATCCAATTGAAG
>JACCVJ010000606.1 GCA_013698215.1 Tatlockia sp.
TTAAACTCGCTTACACCCGCAGGTATTTCAGCAATCGAACCTAGTCTAGTGCGGTTTTGCATTACCGAGTCATTATTAGCATCGTAAATGCGCCCAAATACATCAGCGTCAAAAACAGATTTACCAGAATTATTTTCAGCTTTCCCGGTCACAATAAAGCAATTAGCCGCGTTGGTTGCACCGCTAGTAACCGCTCCCATAGCAAGCTCTGGCGGACATTCTTTGTAACCAACATCTGTTAATTTGATTTGAGTTAGCGCACTTGCTGAGGGAGTATATACCCAAGAAATTATCCCCAATAGCATAGTTAAGGCGACAACAAATAGGGATTTTAACCGCATACACTGCACCAACAAATCTTTAAAGGCAACTCTTTGAGCTTACCACGCGATCGCCCCAGGAAAAAATTACCTTACTTTGGGGGCAATCATTATTATTCAAAGTTTTGTCATAATGTAATCAAGTGCCAAAGCGCAAGTTAGCTATGAACCCAGCCGATCTTGAAGCCGCCCTAAAAGCTGCTTTTAGCCGTTGCGATTACAATTTTTGCCCTTTAAGTGAGGAGCAAAAACAAATCATGCTGCAAGTAACAGAGGAGTTGATAGAACAAGAAGCCTTAGCTGATAATAGGTCAAATAATCCTTTAGATGAACTTTCCTCAGAGCAACGTCAGAGCTTTTGGCAATATATTCAAGCTCAAGAGCAACAAAATCTCTCTTGGAAAGCCCAGCTACTAAATGATTGGCTGCAAGGGCGCGATTCGGGATCAATGCAGTTTATCAGGGAAGTTTACGGCTTTGAGTGGCTTAATCGCATCAAACCCGGACACATTGCTAAGTATGCCGAAGAAGTTTTAAAACTGAAACTAGGCGATCGCATTGAAGTATCTAACGGCTTATGGGAATGGGTGCAAGAAACTGGCTCTTGTAGCCGGCAGTGGTTCTCCTGTACGGTAATTGCTGTAGATGAAACAAATTGTACAATTCGTTTTAGTAATGGTGCGGAGTACCAAATTCAAGGAGTTTATAGCTGGAATCGTTACAACTGGCGTTGGGTAGAATAATCAAGATAGTTTTATATTAAACCAGCAATAATATTGATGCTGAGTGCCAAAATAACTGTATTAAAGAAAAAAGTTAATACTCCATGGATTAAAGCTAATCTTCTCATGCTGCGTGAAGTAGTGGCAACATCAGAAACTTGGCAAGTCATCCCAATTACATAGGAAAAGTAGAGAAAATCCCAATAATCCGGTTCTTTATCTCCTGGAAAATCTAAGCCTTCGGCATTGGTTGATGTATCGCTTGCGCGATCGTCGCGGTAATAAAGATGAGCGTAGTATAAAGCAAACATTGTATGGGTGAGCAACCAAGAAGTAACAACGGTCAAAACTGCCAATACTACGTGTAACGTTAATATCAACGGAGAGATATCTTTAGTCCCTTTGAGCATAAACCCAATAGCAAGCAGACTAGCGCAAGCTGCGGCAACTACTAGGGTGAGGATTGTAAAACGGCTATAATCTTGGCGTTGGGCGCTACGGCGCATTTTTTGAGGGGTAGCGCTATCGATCGTTACAAAAGCTAAAATTAAAAAACAGATCGCACCTACATCCCAAGCAAGGATCAGTCGGGTTGGTAGTAACAGTCGATTTGAGAGGAGAAAATACGTTAATACCGAAGTTCCTATAAAAGTTAAAAGCCGAGGTCGTGCATCGAAGTGATTTAGCATCTTGATTAATGTAAAGTTAGCGATCGCCCTAACCCACGATCAAGGTGTCAAATATCTAAAGCGCTCGAACTATCCACCGATGCCCAAACGCCCCGCCAAAGCTGGAGTTAGTGGCAAAAGGACAGAAATCATCAAAAACAAGACAACTAAGCCTAAAGCCGCTCTAGTGTCGTCTGGCTCAGTGATTTCGTTAAGGCTGGGACGCTCTAATTCACGCTGTAAAAACAAAATTGCGATCGCCCAATACATTGCTACCGGGTTTGCCAATGATGCGACGGCTAAGATAATTAAAGTGGCAACAGTAGCCCGTCCTGCGGTCTTGCGTCCGTAAATGGCTTGCACAACCCTTCCTCCATCCAACACCCCCGCAGGCATCAAATTTAGGGCGGTAATGACCAAACCCAACCAGCCAATCACCGTTAACGGATTTACGTCAACCAAACTATTGTGGAGATTAGTACCAATAATTACCCGTGCTAAAACTCCTACTAAAATCGAGCCGCGAAAAAACTCTGTAGGAACTTGAAACAAACTGCCAGGATGAGATAGCAATAAACCGATCATTAGTAGTAATAGAGACAGCAAACCCGCCGCCGCCGGCCCAGCAAAAGCAATATCAAACAAAGCTTTGCGACTGGGTACTAAAGACGCAAACCGGGTAATAGCGCCAAAAGCCCCTAGTTGCAGAGTTGGTAAGAAAAAAGGCGGACTCAATTTAACTTGATAACGTCGCGCTACAAAATAATGAGCAAGTTCGTGAGCAGCTAAAACGGCGATAATACCGATACCAATGGGTAAAACTTCTCTAAAGCGCTCTAAATGACTAAAAAAATCAAAACCCAGTAATATCCCCGCCGTTTCAAAAATCGTGGCGATCGTGGCAATTCCTAGAGTAACCGCCAAAATATACTGACTTACTGTTACTGGGCGCACATCCGCACTAGCGGGAAGGATGATTACGACAGGTTTAGAGTCTACATTATCTACCAAAAATAGCCGATAGGAATCGCCTAATTTTTCCTGCAAGTTGGCTGTCAGCTTTTTATGTACCGCTTCTGGCTCCCCGCGCAAATTGCCTTTAACAATTACACCTTCTTGGTAGGGGATAGTTTCTACAGCAAAATAGGTATCAATACTAAAAATCCCTTTAATTGCCAGCATATCTGCTGAGGGAATCGGGACAACCGTTTGCTCTGTAGGTTGACTTGGCGTAGCGGGATTTGCGGCGATTTTTTGCTCAATCAGGCTAGGTTTAATTTGGGCTTTTTGAATTCTCAGCCGATTTTCTATCGCTATATAAGCCACTACCGCAGCGACAACTAGAAATAGAATACCCACAAAACTTATAGAAATACCTGCGGCAAATAAGCCCAAAAATAATAACCAAGGAGCAATTAAGATTACCGACTGCAACCAAGTTAAAATTCCTAGTTTACCCAAAGGTTTAGCGCGATAAAATCCCCAACCTAATATAGTGCAAGCTACTAAGACAACAGAGGCGATCGCCGAGGTTTGTGATGCTGTATACATTTTTCAATAAAAATACTTTGTGCGCGTAGCCTATAAGTCTACCGTACCTGACGCTGGGCTATCCAAAACAGTGTCAACGCTACCATTGACCCGGATTTCTCACAAACAATAAAAAATCAATTTACATGACCTGAACTAAGACATTTTTTGATACACGAGCAATTGAAATTTAGGTAGTTAAATAAAACCAGTATAAATTAGTAGTTAAAGTCATA
>JACCVJ010000613.1 GCA_013698215.1 Tatlockia sp.
TATAAACCAGAGTATTCGCTAATTTGGTCAGTTCCCGTGCGTAAAGAAAAGAGAATCACGCAGCAGAAGCCGCCCAAATTCATAAATAGGTAAATTATTAGGTAAAATACCATGCTAGAGTAACCAGCTTCCGTCCCTGCAATCAAGCCAATCATCACAAAGCCAGCTTGAGCAATGGAAGAATAAGCCAGCATTCGTTTCATGCTAGTTTGAGCTAGGGCGACAACATTACCCAAAACCATACTAAGTACAGCAAGGGCGGTAAATACAAATTGCCACTCGGCGGTAATAAGCGGAAAAGCTGTGGTCAAAAGCCGAATTGCTAAAGCAAAACCCGCAGTTTTTGAACCTACCGATAAAAAAGCAATAACTGGAGTTGGTGCGCCTTCATAAACATCTGGTGTCCATTGGTGGAAAGGTGCAGCAGATATTTTAAAGCCAATTCCGGCAATTACAAATACTAAAGCAATTAGCAATCCTAAAGATTGTTCACCGTTGATGTTGGGAATATTAGCCGCAATAATATCTAACTGGGTTTCTCCGCCGGAAAGTCCGTACAGTAAAGAAACTCCGTACAAAAATACTGCGGTACTCGAAGCGCCAATTAGCAAGTATTTTAATGCTGCTTCATTGGAGCGCGGATCGCGCTTAGTGTAACCTGTCATTAAGTACGATGAGATACTCAGGGTTTCTAGGGAGATGAAAATCATTACAAGTTCATTCGCCCCAGAAAGGAACATTCCCCCCAAAGTCGCACTCAGCATAATTGTAATAAATTCTGCCAAAGCCGTACCCGATTGCTCAATGTAGCTAATTGACATCAAAATTGTGACGGCGGTAGTGAGCGCAATTATGCCGCGAAATACAATACTTAAGTCATCGCTATTGAATGCACCCAAAAAGCCGATGGGGTTGGGGTTATCCCATTGCCAGTATAAAGCAGCGATCGCACTCAATAATCCGGCGATCGCACTGTAGGGAATCCAACGCGCAGCTTTGCGCCCCCCAATTAAGTCACCGACTAAAACCACCAAAAGGGTAGCAATAATTATCCCTTCGGGTAAAATTGTCCCAGCGTTCAACTGGGCTGCAAGCGTGGCAAAATCCATACTTTGTATAGGCTGCCGTTATCAGGCATAAAAACTAACCGTGTTTATTGTATTGTCTCTCCAACGGATTAGGGACATTTTGTTGATTTATTTCTGCAATGTTTATCCTCAAACTTAGCGATTTCACCTTTAGCAATCTAAAAAACCTTAAACCCTTATTAAGTCTGCAAGGAATTTTGACACCATTTATAAAACTCCTAAAAAGCATAGCTGGCAACAATTGCACGCCCATTCTCTACCCCTAGTTGTAGGCACTAACTGCAAATATAGGTTAAAGATTGAAATAACTTACTTTAAATAAATATTATCCGCTTAAAAAATTCTCTCTCTTGACAACAGGAGGAAATTCTTTAATCCTTGGACTTATTAGCCTCGTCGCTACTTGCTCAAAAAGTTCCCATGCCAACTCTCGTTATTGTTGAATCTCCTACTAAAGCCCGTACTATTCGTAATTATTTGCCCGCAGGCTACCGCGTGGAAGCTTCGATGGGACACGTACGCGATTTGCCCCAATCGGCTAGTGATATTCCGGCGGCAGTAAAGTCGGAAAAATGGGCTAATTTGGGGGTGAATGTAGAAGCGGATTTTGAACCTCTGTATATCATCCCCAAAGATAAGAAAAAAATTGTTACTCAACTAAAAGAGGCACTCAAATCTGCCGATGAATTAATACTTGCCACCGATGAAGACCGAGAAGGGGAAAGCATAAGTTGGCATTTATTGCAAATATTAAAGCCAAAAGTACCCATTAAACGGATGGTGTTTCATGAAATTACCTCCGAAGCAATTAAAAAAGCCTTAAAAAATTGCCGCAATATTGACGAGCAAGTAGTTCGCGCTCAAGAAACTAGACGAATTTTAGATCGTTTGGTAGGCTACACTTTATCGCCTCTACTGTGGAAAAAAATAGCTTGGGGACTGTCTGCCGGACGAGTACAATCGGTAGCAGTATTGTTGCTAGTAATTCGAGAACGTCAACGCCGCGCTTTTCGCCAAGGTAGTTATTGGGACTTGAAGGCAACCTTAGAACAAGAAAAAACCCCTTTTAGTGCTGTATTAACAACTCTTGCAGGCACGAAAGTAGCCACAGGTAGTGATTTTGATGAAGCAACAGGGCAAATTATCGCCGGGCGCAAAGTAACGCTACTTAGCGAAACAGAGGCGCGAAATCTCCAAAAACGTCTAAAAGGTAAGCCTTGGCAAGTAACCGGGTTAGAGGAGCGTCCTGTCACCCGTAAACCAGCCCCACCCTTTACTACGTCTACGTTGCAACAAGAATCTAACCGCAAGCTGAGATTATCAGCACGGGATACAATGCGGACAGCACAAAGTTTGTACGAGCAAGGGTACATTACCTATATGCGGACAGATTCGGTGCATTTATCCGCAGAAGCGATCGCAGCAGCCCGTAGTAGTGTAGAAAAACTCTATGGCAAAGAGTATCTTAGCCCTGCCCCTCGGCAGTATACAACCAAAAGCAAAGGCGCTCAAGAAGCCCATGAAGCCATCCGTCCGGCGGGTAATACTTTTCGCACTCCCCAAGAAACAGGTTTAAGCGGTCGAGAAGCGGCTTTATACGACCTAATTTGGAAGCGGACAGTAGCTAGTCAAATGGCTGATGCGAGACAAACTCAAGTATCGGTGCAAACTAGAGTAGAAGATGCTGGCTTTCGTTCTAGTGGGAAACGAA
This sequence comes from Tatlockia sp., assembly GCA_013698215.1. GTDB lineage: Bacteria > Cyanobacteriota > Cyanobacteriia > Cyanobacteriales > Chroococcidiopsidaceae > Aliterella. Next base: position 2,800 of record JACCVJ010000613.1, read on the forward strand.
TTGATTTCCCTGGGTTTCTCCGCGCCTATGTAGAAGGTTCTGATGACCCCAACGCAGCGTTAGAAAATCAAGAAGTAATATTACCAGCTTTGAAGGTAGGCGACTCCCCAGATTGTACTAAACTAGACGCGGTAGGTCACGAAACTCAACCCCCCGCCCGTTATACCGAAGCTTCTTTAGTCAAAACTCTTGAAAGTGAAGGCATTGGGCGACCTAGCACCTATGCAAGTATTATTGGCACAATTATCGATCGCGGCTACGCCCAGTTAACAAATAATGCTTTAATTCCCACTTTTACCGCTTTTGCTGTCAGCGCCTTGTTAGAAGAACACTTCCCCGACTTTGTAAATACTAGCTTTACATCAAAAATGGAGCAAACTTTAGACGATATCGCTACGGGGGAAGTTAAATGGTTACCTTACTTGCGCCAATTTTATTCTGGCGACAAAGGATTAGAAACTTTAGTTAAAGAAAGAGAAAGCCAAATCGACCGAACTAAAGCTACAACGGTACAGTTGGACGATTTAGAGGTCAAAGTCCGCATTGGTAAGTTTGGCCCCTACGTTGAATCAAATAACGGTAATGGAACGGTTACAGCTTCAATACCACCAAATTTGACTCCCGGCGATATCAGTTCCGAACAAGTCGAAGCGCTGTTAAAAGGGCCAAATAAAGTTGGTCAACATCCCGATACGGGAGAAACAATTTATCTTAAAATTGGCAGCAATGGCTATTACTTGCAGTTGGGCGAACCTTCGGAGGAAAACAAAAAACCTAAAACTGCTTCCTTACCTGCGGGTGTGAGTCCAGAAAATGTGACTTTAGAAATAGCTGTTAACCAATTAGCTTTACCCCGCGCTTTGGGGGTTCATCCGGCTACCAATGGCAAAATCCAAGCAGGACTCGGCAAGTTTGGGCCTTTTATTGTCCACAATCAAAGCAAGGATGAGAAAGACTACCGCAGTCTTAAAGGTACTGATGATGTATTTACAATTTCTTTAGAACGAGCTTTAGAGATTTTAGCAGAACCCAAAAAAACCGGGCGCAGCAAGTCTAAGCAAGCTTTAAAAGAGTTGGGTTCTCATCCGGTGGACAATGAACCTATAAATATCTACGATGGTCCCTATGGTGCGTATATCAAGCACGGCAAAGTTAACGTCGGTTTAGCTGAAGGTCAAACTGTAGAAACAATCACCTTAGCTATGGCTTTAGAGTTATTGGCGACTAAAAAGCCTGCTAGTACCCGCACAACCAAAGCAAA
>JACCVJ010000620.1 GCA_013698215.1 Tatlockia sp.
TCCTCTGGATTAAACTGAACGTGCAAATTCAGCATCGCCAGAAACCGGATGCAGTCGAAGGGGCTGAATCCTTCTTTAATAAGATGCCTCAAAATAGTGGAGTTGCTTTTTTCATTTAGCTTTGCTGCCCTCTGTATAAGTTGCAAAGCTGCTGGCCAATTTGGAGCGTAATTAATCTGCTCTGCCAGACTTTCTGGGGTGACGGGTGGGGTGACGGGTTCTGGTGACGGGTCAGAATCCTCCTTTATCAATGGTTCGGGGGGGGTGACGGGTAAAAGCTCATCTTTTTTGTCAATAATTACTTTTGGTTCGCAGTCAATACAATTATTTATTTCTGATTTTTTTTGAAAAATTAGAGTTGACCCGTCACCTTTGCCCAAATCCTTGTTGGGTAAGGGGTCTGACCCGTCACCTGACCCGTCACCTGACCCGTCACCACCCGTCACCGGGAAATTTACCCGTTGCATCAGGTCGTAATCGTGGGTTGGAAATTCGCCATCGCTGTCAGTCCTCAACCTCAACCCTCTGATAAACTTGCCAGTCTTAGTCACCTTGCGCCCAATATCCCATCCCAATACGCTGCGGCATAATTCTAGTAAGTCAGGCGAAAAGTTTTTATTAGCCTTGGGTTGAGTACCAGACTGCTTACAGTGCAGGCAGTAAGAGCCGTACAAAGTTCGAGGGTTATTAACATCAATGCCTTCGTCCTTATTGCTCCCAATAGGAGTTTCTGCCAACACATCGTAAATCACCCAATCGTTTACCCAAGCTGCAATTGAATCCGTCCTAATCCGGTTCTCCCAGAACTCTAAAGTGCATTCGGGAATATCCTCTAACCCTTGCAATACCTTAGTTACGGTTTGGTCGGGAATAGATAAAACGTGATTAGTAAAAGCGTCTAGTTCAGAGGTAAATTCTAAGTTCAAGTCGCGGCGCTGACTACGCTCTACAGTGTTGTTACAAGGAGCGGTGATTACCCGCCGCGCAATCCGACTCGCGGCATCTCCTGTAAATATGGGAATATTAGAGAGCAGCAACACCATACCGTCATAACGATACTGAAAAGCTTTTTTACCTTTTTCTTCGGCTCGGAGCCAGTCGCCCCCAGTCAAAGACAAAAACTTACCCAACTTTCCGATCTGTTTGTCTTCGTCCCAAAACACAACCAAGCGTTTTTTATAGGCATTGGCTGGTTCAAATCTATTACCGCACCATTCCTCTAAAGTGCTGGAATGAATGTTTTGCTGCCCAATTAAGTCAGTTATCAGTCGGGCGAAAGTCCCCTTACCAGAGCCAGCTAACCCAATTAGGTGCAGAAATTTCTGTAAGTCGCTGCGCCCCTTGAGGACGGCATTACAAAAACACAAATAGACCTGCTTGAGCGCCGAATTTTCACCAGATAACCAGTCTAAATACTCATCTATACCGCTCCAATCCGTAGCTAGGGGGTTGTGCTGACGGGGAAGCGACCAAGTAAAACGATAGCCAGGGGCATGTTCGAGCAGCTTGGCTGTCGATACTTCCAGCACGCCATTTTGATAGGGTAATAGTTCTTTTGGCGATACCTCAAGCCACTTACGGACAATTAGCCGTCGCTTCAATGATTTGACGACATTAGTAACATAACTGCTAGAACCATAGCCAGTAATCCCTTTGCTTTCAAGAAGTCGATCTACAAGGCTATCAATGAGATCGTCGGTTTCTGGACTCCATACGCCGGGATAATCTGCCTCGTAACGCATCCAGGTAGCCGTTTCGTTGTTGAAGGCGAGAATGCTTTGATAATCTTCAGCTAACTGCTTACCAACTAAATCGGCAGGAGGATTCTTTGCAGTTTTGCCACTATTAAATAGAGCCGACTTTGAAGACTCATTTTGGCGGATTAAAAGCACCCGTTTAATTTCTACTTCTAACCGCTCGATGATTTGATCCGAATCCATACCTGATTGGGTGGCGATATTATAAATATCGCCCTTCGGTGGAAGGTTTGCCCAAATATTTGATAAATCAATGGCGATCACGGGGATGCCTGCTTTAGTACACGCCTTTAATAGTTTGTCTGCGGTTTTTTCCCCAGTCTGGTCATTGTCACCACAAATAACAAATAACTTTGGCTTATTGGCAATCAAGAAATTAACAATTTCCTGAACGTAAGAACCCTCGCCGCCTTGATTGCAAAAGTTAGTTAGTCCTAACTGGCGGGCGATTTCTACTTGCTGTTCGCCAGCGTTGTAAAATACAACCTCCGCCGCGCCCGATGCGATCGCTTCCTTTACTTCTGCTTGTTTGTAGAGCGAGAAAGGCTTTGAACCTTTACCGCGATCGCTCCACCAACACTGGTCGCCCTGGTCGGGATGATGGGGTTCTACCCAATGCCAAGGTCGAATCTCTTTAGTATCGCGCCCATCTCGTCCGTAAGCAGCGCGGCGATCGCTATACTGCTTGCGAACTATTTTACCTAGCGGTTGTCCTGTCTCAGGATCGGGGTAAAGATACTCAATCTGCTGCTCTGACTCACTGCCTACGGTGCTGAGAATTACCCACTGCGGCGAGTCGGTTTTGGGATCGAGTACTAGGGGTAAGATTTCCTCTGAAGTAGGCAAGCCACCGCGCTGACGGCTTCTACCCTCTCTAGCAAAGATACTCCGTCCGTCTTTGGCTTCGCCCGTCTTGAGCCAACCGATCGTGGGATAATCCGTTTTGCCACAGATAATGGTATCCTCGCCTAGATGAAAACACCAATCGTCGCCATCGCATAAGGGGCAAGGATTTGTCGCCGATGCTTCTACGCCGTTACTGGTATGGAGAGTAGTTAAATTCATTACGCTACCTCCAAATCTGCGTGGAGTGCGATCGCGTTATCTATTATAAAATCTTGGAAGCCTTGCTCTATATGCCTTGAACATGACATACTTAACGAAGATAGTACAGCGATTTTCTTGATACTGTAGTCAAAGTCTTGAATTTGCATAAGAATTGAGATGGTATCCTGAG
>JACCVJ010000369.1 GCA_013698215.1 Tatlockia sp.
GTTTGCGCTTGCTGGAATGAAAACTTTTGTTGGTAAATATTTCCTAATTCCACTACCAATTGAGCATTAATTGCGGCGGTGGCGAGTAAATCTAAGGCTGGTACAGGGTTAGCAAAAGTAGCGGCGGCGGCTATCCACTGATATTTTTCGATAATGGGGGTAGCTTTTTGCTGTCTTACTTGGTTTAATGCCGTTTTTGCTTTTATTTGCAAGCTAACTGCTTGTCTAATAGTTGTCTCCCAAATTAATTGTTGTCCTTCTTTAACTACTATTTGCTGCAAATAGTCGCTTAGTTGGCTGATATCGGCGGCGGGTGTTTCTAACCACTCGCGCACAGTTCCATCACTTTGATGCTGGCGGACTTTGACAACATTGGGATTTGCGGAAATTGCTACTACATCGGCGACTTTCTGTTGCAATGAATGTAGTATAGTTGCTCTTTCTTCGCTTAGGTACTTGTCTTGCTTATTAAAAACTAATACTGTACGTTGATTTTTTGCTGACATTTGTTGCCATATTTGCCACTGAGAATCAGTCAAATCTTCACTGATAACAAATGTTACTAAGTCAGCATAATTTGCTTCTGGTGCGGTATTATTTCCGGGCGTAAATAAAGCCTTAGTTTCTTGGAAATTTACAGATCTATTAGTATTATTTTCCCAGTCAGATAATGTTTGGAGTAACGTTGTCTTGCCTACTGACTTACCACCAGTAATAGCTATATTTATATGTTGCCTTTCTAACTCATTATTTATTTTTGTAAATTGCTCTTGTAGCAGTGGTAACGCGGGATGGTTCTCGGCCTCGGTTTGCAATTGGTTAATTACATTATTTGCCTTGGCGATCGCTTTAACTACTTTCTCCCGATTTGGGGGTGAATTATCGACTAATGGAGCTTTTTTAAGTTTATTTTGCTGAAATAGCCACAAACAGCCACCTAGGGCGATCGCGCTGAATATACCTAATTCACTCAACTGTCCCACCGAGCTATCAAAGCTTTGCCATAGCCACAGAGCTAAAGATAAACCAACTCCACCTACTAAAATCGGTCGCCGCAATCCAAACATCAGTATCTCCTCTATCGTAGAGCTACTCAACTTTTTTGCTCTACCTGCCTTCCTTATGCTAATAGAGAGCGGGACTTACTGCCCATGCCCAAGTATCTATTTAGTTGAAAGCTTTTGTATTTATTTTCGGGGAGCGCTACAAACCTGCTTGTAATTGATGATCCCCAAGATAGATGAAGATGTTAAAACCTAGTGTCTATCTTAGTAGTATGAGGGTCATAAATATTTAGTGAAAAATGATTAGACAATTTATTGAACTCAGAACAATCAAGTTGCTTTAATTTCACACCTTTTTATCTGTCATTTGCTTCAAAAAACAAGCATTCAATTTTTCCAAATACGGAGATCGAACTATGCAAGACCATAATAGTAATTGTCCTTGCTGCGGCAATCCTTTATTACGTCACGTTCGTCAGAGTGGTGTTTATTGGTTTTGTACCTCGTGTTGGCAAGAAGTACCAATTTTAGCTGTGAGCAAAATACCTCCTAAGCAGCCCGCCGTTGCCAGCAAACGTTAGTTAGCAGAAATGCCAGCTAACATATTGTCTGAACCTTGATAAAATCGTGAAACCTGAATCACGGACAATAAATTTATGCTGGCTGCCCTCCTCTACGGGAAAGAAGATTTACGCTTAGAACAAGTTACCGATCCGACTGTTGCCGATGGAGAAGTTGTAATTAAAGTTTCTACCGCTACTACTTGCGGTACAGATTTGAAAGTATGGCGACGTGGCGGTCATGCCAAGATGTTACAACTGCCTACTTTATTTGGACACGAAGCGGCGGGAACAGTTGCAGCACTAGGAAAAAATGTCCATAACTGGCAAATAGGCGATCGCGTTGTTGCTAATAACTCGGCTCCTTGCACAAAATGCTTCTTTTGTCAACAGCAAGAATATTCCCTTTGCCCAAATATTACTTGGAATAATGGCACATTTGCTCAATATCTAAAAATTCCCGCGTCAATTGTCCAGCAAAATTTACTCTCTATCCCTGACGAATTGCCGGATGAATTAGCTTCTCTGACTGAACCCTTAGCCTGCGTATTGCACGGGGTTGCACGGTCAAACGTTAAGCCAGATCAACGTGTCGTAGTGTTAGGAGATGGGGCAATTGGACTAATGTTTGTTGCAGTATTGGCGAACGAAATAGGCGCAGAAGTATTGTTATTTGGTGGTAATGAAGCGCGGCTGCAAATTGGACAAAAACTAGGCGCGGCTAAAACCTTTAACTACAAGCACATAGAAGATACAACCCAAGTAGTGAAAGATTTAACCGAGGGAAGGGGCGCAGATGTGGTTATAGAGGCGACGGGCGTACCAAGCGTATGGGAAAATGCGATCGCCTTAGCACGTCCAGGAGCAACCGTTAATCTGTTTGGGGGTTGTCCGCGAGATACTACTATTAGCGTAAATACGGAACAATTACACTACAGCGAACTAACTCTTAAAGGCGTATTTCACAATACTCCAGAGTATGTAAGAGCAGCATTATCGCTCCTATCTAGCCGAGTTATTCCGTTTGAATTATTAATTAGCGAAAAACGCTCCTTACAAGACTTAGAGCAGGTGTTTCAAGATATGAAAGAGCGCAAGGTAATTAAAGTTGCGATCGCACCTTAGTAAAAAATTGCGATCGCGTTCTGTTGCAGCATTTCAAACTGGATCTACTCCCAACTGACGTAGCTGTTCTGCTAATCTTTCTGCCCGTAGGTATTCTTGTTCTGCCCGTTCTTCTGACCACAACAGTAGCTCTTTTTGAGCATTCCACCATCGCAGCCAATAGCCAGTTCTGCCTTCATGGGTTCCCTCCCAGACCCCCAAAAATAGCTCTAAGCCAGGTATCCAATAATGTTCTGATTCCTCTATCGTTTGAATTTGATAGCGCCCAGACTCTAAAGCATAAACTTCAAGTCGCCCGGTATCTGGTCGAAAGATCGCATAGCGAGGTACTTGAATGACTTGCTCATAAAAAAACCACTTGCCCACACCCTCTGTAAATTCAACCGAGTATTCTTCGCCATAAGTAGCAGAGAGAAACTCCATTACAAGCTGGGGAATTGCCCCTTCAGTATGGGGAGAGTAGCTGCGGCGGATTTGAGACGACTGCCAAGGTTTTACCGGAAAAAAGGGTTTAAAGCCCCGTCCTTGTAGGACGGCTTTATATTAATGCAGTGTGCTATAATATACCCAGTGGGCAAACGGGTAATCAACCACTTTAAAAACCCCGTAGCCGAGAGGCAACGCACCTTGATAACTAAAGCTATGGAGTTCTGTATAGAACGCGCTTGTACAGGTAAAAGCTTTAAGCACCAAGTACCAGAAAAACCCAGTATTTAGGTTTTGAACTGTACGGTAGGGCATACCGAAACAGACTTCTGCAATGGAGTAAACGTCTGGGGAAAGAACCATCTCTGGGTTAGATACCGCAAGGGATTTAATGTAAGTGGACTTGTTGAACCAGAAATCAAGAATGGCAACATCTTGAGAATCCTTGTGCGTTCACGCCAAGGAGTATGTCAAAGATGATTCGCCCTCCAATCGCGGCACACAAAGCAAAGTTAGAAACAATTAGAGCATCCTGCATGAGATCGGGAAATGCTGTCAAAGACTGGCGTAAAGCAGCAGCCAATAAAGGCTGGTCTGTATTTTCCACTGGATCATCTGGGAGAATAAAATCTTCAGGTAATTGAGGATAGGAAATGGTTAGCGGTGAGCCAGGGGTTTGAGTAATGACAGACACGGCAACCTCTGCGGAAAGTAAAAATTGGTTGATTTATTCTATTGTCTGCTGCTTTGGAATAAGGCGATCGCACCTTAGCCTCAAAACTTTAGAAATTAAGCCGCCAAACTTTAATAGTTTTATCCCCACTACTACTAATTAAAAGATTCCCATCGGGGCTAAAGCTGACAGAATTAACATTACCTGAATGCTGTTTGAGAGTCTGTAGTAACTCACCTGTAGGCAAATTCCAAAGTTTGATTGTCTTGTCATCGCTACCACTAGCCATGATTTGACCATCGGGACTAATAGCAATAGAGTTGACATGACCGGAATGACCAGACAGGCTACGCAGTAAGGTTTTAGTTTTTAAATTCCAAACCTTGATAGATTTGTCCCAACTACCACTAACGAGAATTTGCCCATCAGGACTAAAAGCAACAGTTCTAACCCGGTCTGAATGTCCAGTAAAAGTATGCAATAACTCTTTAGTGCGTAAATCCCAGATTTTAATAGTTTTGTCAGAACTTGCACTAGCCAGCATTTGATTGTCAGGACTGATAGCTACCGACCAAACAGTATCTAAATGTCCTAAAAGACGATAGCGTAATTTGCGATCGCGCATATCCCACACATCAATAGAGCCATCTCCATTCGAGCTTGCAAAACTCTGACCATCAGGACTAATAGCCACCGACCAAACATGATGACTATCGCTTTGAAAATTACGACGTATACCTGTAGATAAATTCCAAATATCAATTGCTTGACTTGTATTGTAGCTGCCACTAACAAGAGTGCGATCGCCTGGACTAATCGCCACCGCCAAAACTTGCTCAGAATTTCCCTTTAAAGTCCGCAACAATTTTCCTGTAAGCAAATTCCAGACTTTAATCGTTTTATCGCCACTACTACTGATTATCGTTTGACTGTCAAAACTAGAAATAGCACCCCAAACAACATTTGTATGACTTTTTAAAGTATGAACTAAAGCTACATTTGGCTTGGCAGCAACTAAAGGTTTTTCGGCTCTAAGAATAGGAAAAGGTGATTGGAGCAAATAGTAGCCACCTACCGTTAAAGTTAAAAGAGAGGCGATCGCACTGGAAATACCAGATAGCTTTGGTTTGATTTTAAACTTGGGAGCAGGTGGTAGTGAAAGGTTAACCACTGCAGGCGCGGGGATTTCTTGCCGTATTGAAGTAGGTAGATTAACTAAAGACTGGAGAGCGTGTAAAGTGTCTGTCGCCGATTGATAACGGTCTTTAAAGTAAAAACACACCATTTTGTTTAAAATCTTAGCAAGGGCAGGGGTAACTTCAACGTGCTGCTGCCACAAAACTTCTCCTGTTTCCGAGTCCTCCAACAATTGGGTAGGACTCAACCCCGTCAAGGCTTGAATAGCCATCATCCCCAAAGCATAAATATCACTACTAGGTTTAGGAATACCGCGCTCTTGCTCGGCAGGCATATATCCCGGCGTACCAATAGCGATCGTTGCGCCGATACCAAGGGCAAAATTAGTATAAGTTTTTTCTTTGTCTGTAACTGCTTGCCTCCAAGTTTGTTTGGCTGCACCAAAATCAATCAAAACTAATTTGTGAGTACCGTTTTGTCTAATTAAATTGCTTGGCTTGATGTCGCGATGAATCAATCCATAACTATGAACTATAGCTAAGATTTCTAATACTTCGCAAAGAAGTTGCATGACCCGACTTTCGCTCCAACAACAGCCTGGATAGACTTCTGTAGATAGAGAATATCCTTCAATCAACTCTTGAACTAAATAAAATTCCTGGTCTTGTTCAAAGTCAGCCAAAAGACGAGGGATGCAGTTACACGTGTTGAGGGTTTTTAGGGCTTCTACTTCTCTAAGGAGCGACTTTTTAACATTCTCTTGCAAGTTTAGAGCGCGATCGCTATTTGTTGTTAACACTTTGACAATACACCTACCACAATTTGGTTGAGTGATGTCTATAGCTAGGTAGGTTTGACAATATTCTCCTGCCTTTAAAACTTCAATTATTCGGTAGCGCTGATTTAATAACTTGCCTGACATCATAAGACGCAAAAACCTACTGCCGTTATGCTTTGCAGCCAGTAAAACGGTACTTAAAAATATTTTGATAGAGTACACCTGACTTCTAAGCTATCAAAGTAATCAGGGCGATAAATGACATATATTTAGCTACTTTGAGGGGTTTTGCGAACAAAATTTATTTTGTAGCACTAAAAGACTTTGCCAAAAACAAGCTACGGACGGCAAACACAACTATTAAATTACGGTTCGCCCTAATTACTCAAACCCTGAATTTACTTACATTAACAATAGTGAAAGTAAAAAATGGCAATTAAAGATGTTGTTAGTCAATCCTCAAAAGTTGACCGCCCTACCTCAGGTTCGGAAAACCCCCCTAGGAAGCGTTGGCTAGTCAAGCTCAGTATATAACTTAGTACCCAAAGCGGCGTACTAAATGCAATTAATAGTTTTGTATTGTCCATAAAGTTTAAGTAGTTATAGGG
>JACCVJ010000215.1 GCA_013698215.1 Tatlockia sp.
TAGAACCTTATCAAGTTTCTTTGTCTTTAGAATCTTTTACCGAGGAACAGTGGGGTTTTGTGATTGAAACAATGTCCCATCGAGCATTTTTTGCCGCCAAATTGTTAGCAGGAGAAATGCCACAAAATATTGAAGAAGTATTCACAAGTAATGGCGTATCGCTATTTCCGTTTAGTTTGAGCGATATTCGCAGCAAGTGTTCTTGTCCCGACAAAGCCAATCCCTGCAAGCATATAGGCGCAGTATATTATCAATTGGGCGATCGCTTTAGCGAAGATCCCTTTGTCTTATTTCAACTGCGCGGTAGTTCTAAAGACAAAATTATCGCTGCTTTGCGCCAGCTACGCAGTAATAGCAATACTGAAGAAGCTCCCGAAATTAACAGCAATTTTGCTCCTAATCGTTCTTATACCCCAAATATTGCTCAATTTTGGCGCTACGATCGCCCTTTAGATCCTAATTTAGTTGTAATTGCGCCCCCCGTCAGCAGCGAATCAATATTAGATGTATTAGGGCCTATACCGCTATCGATAGATGGAACAGGAAACTCTAACTTTGATGCTACAGTCTCGGAAGCGGCGATCGCCTATTTAAGTAACGCCTACGAACAAGTTAGCCAAAAAGCCGCAATTTCGGCAATGAATCTATAAAGCAGATGCGAGGCTTCTGCTTGAAAAGTTAAAATGTAAATTTTAGTCCTGTAATTACTTTAACTATGCCTGACTTTTTAAGACTTGAGGATGCTGTTGAATTTGCTGAAAACCCAGAACCCCGTTGTCCTTGCGTATTGCTATTAGATACTTCTGGTTCAATGCAAGGAGAGGCAATTAACGCCCTAAATGAGGGATTGAAAACCTTTAAGGAAGAATTAAACCGCGACAACTTAGCCAAAAAGCGAGTTGAAGTGGCAATTATTACCTTTAATAGCGATGTAAATATCGTCCAAGATTTTATTACCGCCGACCAATTTGACCCCCCAACCCTCAAAGCCCAAGGCTTGACAGTCATGGGTTCAGCTATCCATAAAGGTCTAGATATGGTAGCTACTCGCAAAGCCCAGTACAGCGCCAACGGCGTAGCTTACTATCGCCCTTGGGTATTTTTAATTACTGATGGTGAACCCCAAGGTGAACCCGATAGTCTGATCGAACAAGCAGCACAACGCATTAAAGAAGATGAAGATAATAAGCGTGTAGCTTTCTTTGCTGTCGGTGTAGAAGGAGCAAATATGACTCGCCTTTCGCAAATTGTTACCCGTAGTCCTTTAAAGTTAGTCGGTTTAAACTTTCAAGAGATGTTTATCTGGCTTTCTGCAAGTATGCAGCGCGTATCGCAATCAAGAATGGATGAGCAAATACCTCTACCTCCTCCTGGTTGGGGCATTATTTGAGTTTTGGGATGGGCGGATATCTAACTTCTTTCCCTGCAAATCCAAACAGAGAAACAATTTTTATGGCGCTTCCTTTCTGTCTTCCTGCTCCACTAACGGTAAGATAGGTTTTAGAGTTTTTCGTAGCTCGAAAAACTCCGCCTGATCAAAGTTGGGCATGACAGAAATAGGATAACTATTAGCAGTCATATTTAAACTTTGCTCTATTGATGTGCCATCTAAACTTTCAGCTACTTGTACTTGCTGTTCTAATTGTTGTGTAGAAGATACCAAACCACTCAAACCATCAACGATTTGGCGGACATTTTGGCGAAACTCAGGATCTCCCGTTAGTTCGTCTAAATCGGAAGTAATTTTTTGGGCATTAGCAAAAGTTACCCGCGCCGAGTCTAGAGTTTGCTGCAATAACAATATATTACTAGGATCGTTTAGCGCATTAGAAGCATTGCGGAGGTTTACCGAAGCTTCCGCAGCGTTGGCAGATAGGGTTTCTAAGTTTTGGATTAGTTGCCCTTGGTTAAAGCGATTTAGAGTTGGGGATAGTCCGCTAAAAGTGTTTTGCAACTGTTCGCTTGCCTGGTTGAGATTATCTAAAGTAGTAACTAAAGTCGAGCGATTTGTCGTGACTAAATTATCGACATTATTTACTAAGCGATTGACATTAGCAGTTGTAGTATTTAGCCTGTCGGCAGTAGTGCCAAATTGAGTTATAGTTTTACTGCTAGAAGCGCTAATTTCGTTGGCGGCTTGCTGTACTGAAGTTGCCGCCGTAGAGAATGTTCCTAATTGCTGGCGAGTAGACTTTGATAATCCTTCAAGTTCGCGGGTAAGTTGGGTTACTCCCGCCGCCGCAACGGCAGCATTATTTACGGCTGTATTAAGGTTTGTGTATAGTTTTTCATTGCCGTAGATACTGGCAAAATTGGTAGAAGAACGAATCAGCGCATCTAGACTAACGCCAATTTTACCTTGGAGTTGGGAGCCGTTACAAATAATTAAATTGCGATCGCAATTTTCATCTAGAGGTTTTGCAACAACTAATTGCGGTGATAGCTGACCTTGGGGGGTAATATCAATACTAACTTCGCTAATTAAACCCGATTGATTAGCTTCAATTACAGCATTGCGGGGAATAATAATGTCGGCAGGACTAATTTCTATTTCAACTTCTACGCCATTTGCGCCTGGTTTAATTGCCGCGACACTACCTATATTTACCCCACGATAGCGCACGGCTGCCCCGTTTTGAATGCCACCGACATTGCTAAAAGAGACAATGGCTTTATAGGTGCGTTGATTTAGTTGTACTCCCCGCAGCCAAAGAATAGATCCGCCTAATATTGCTAATCCTAGGAGAATTAATAAACCAACAGAGCCTTCTCGAACCGTGCGCGATCGCATTAAACTATTCTCCTACCTATTAGCATTTTGCTTGCTTTGTCCGACCGGGGTAAAAGGCTGCTTCACCCAATGATATGAATGGGCCCTTCTATACTACCGCTCATAAATTGCTTAATTAACGGATGATCGGTAGTTTGAGTATCGCTTACAGTTCCCTCCCATTGCACTTTACCCTGATATAAAAAGATGATGCGATCGGCAGTGCGGCGAATTGTACTATCTTGGTGAGTAACGATCGCATAGGTACTACAAACTTCGTGGGCGCACTGCAACTGACGGATCAAGTCTTCAATTACTGTAGAGGCAATCGGATCTAGTCCGGCGGTAGGTTCATCGTACAGTAACACCTCTGAGGCATCTTTGGGATTATTGGGGTTTGACATAATCGCCCGTGCAAAACTGACACGTTTACGCATTCCTCCTGATAATTCCGCAGGGTAGCGGCTTCCAGCATCTCCTAAGCCTACCATTTCTAGTTTTTGCTTGACCAGTTCTTTGATGTGCGACTTTTTGAGGCGGGAATGTTGAAACAACGAAAAGCCCACGTTTTCCTCTACCGTCAGCGAGTCAAATAGGGCGGCTTGTTGAAATACCATGCCAATACCAATGG
>JACCVJ010000659.1 GCA_013698215.1 Tatlockia sp.
TTATTTGGACTATTTTTAAATGTTTTGATTGCTTTAGAGTTATTAGAAAATATTACAGCTTATTTAGAAAAAAACGTTATTCAAGTTGAATTAGTTATAGTTACATCTTTAATTGCGGTGGCGCGAAAATTGATTATTCTAGATTTAGACAAAACCACTGGTAGCCAACTAATCGGACTTGCGATCGCAATTTTTGCTTTATCGGTTAGTTATTGGATTGTCCGCTACAGCAACACTAAACCATCTCTTTAGCTAAAACTATGACATTCTTTCAATTTGAAGCCGATTTTGTCGATAGTCTCCGTTGTATTCCTATGCAAGTACGTTTCAAGCTAGATACCTGTGGAATCAAGCTCAAACTAGCCGATTGGACGCATTTTAGCGAAGCAGAGCGTCAAACCATCGCCCTGCAGCCTTGCACAACTACAATGGAGATTCAGTCTTACCGCCAAAGGTTGCTTTACTTAGTGCAAAAATACACAGGGCGTGGAGCGAAAGATTTGCCTATAGAGGCAAAACCCGAATGGATGGACGATACTGATATCCCCACAATTTTGCAAAAAAAAGCTCAAGAAATCGGCGCAACTTTAACTGTGCAACAATGGCAAAATTTATCTCCTTTACAACGATTTGCTTTAATTAAACTTAGTCGTCCCAGCCACGAAAACAAGAATTTTGTTCCAGCCTTGCAAGAGTTTCAGCTATTTTGAGGAGCAAGGTGTTGATAAATCTCGTCGCCCGGCGATCGCTTGCTTAAGACTAAAATTTGTAGGCAAATAATTTTATGTAGGAACTTTGCTATCTTCATATTAAATTCTTACAACTTTAATCAAAAAATATAAATCGGAACAAATACGGTATTTTGCTATTCAAAAATGAATCAGCTTAAAAACTTCTGTATTTACACGTATTGCAGAGTGGTATAAATATTTGCTAAAAAACTAAGGTGACAACTGACGAAAGTAGGCACAGCTAACCAATATTAGTCGCAAGTTATTAATTAAATATAAAAATAGGGAGATATTTATAATTAGCCAAAACTTTGGAAAAACCACACAATTAGCAATCAAATAGCAAAACTTAAAATTTAGTTGCAGATATTTTCAATTAAAAGTTTAGGAATCAATTTATGAATAATGTTAGGCGCGATGTTTCTTCAACTCAAGAGCAAGTTTTAGACCTTTCCTTACTAGCGGCGGGAGAAAAAGAACAGCTATTAAAAGTATGGAACAATACAAAAACTAATTATCCCCAAGACCAATGTATTCATCAACTATTTGAGGAACAAGTTAAAAGAACTCCCGATAAAATAGCTGTGAGTTTTGAAAATAAGCAACTAACTTACCAAGAACTAAATAAACGAGCGAACAAAGTTGCGCGTTATTTGCAAAAAGCAAAGGTTTTGCCCGAAGTTATGGTAGGTATTTGCTTAGAGCGAAGTCTTGACTTAATTGTGGGATTGCTAGGGATTCTCAAAGCTGGGGGTGCTTACGTGCCATTAGAGCCAGCCTATCCTTACGACCGCTTGGCGTATATGTTGCAAGACTTGCAGCTTCCGGTAGTATTAACAGAGCTTGGTTGCTTAGAGCGACTACCACAGCATCAGGCACACATTATACTAATAGACGCAGAAGAAAGTGCGATCGCGCTCCATAGCGATGAAAATCTAGAAAGTACCGTTACTTCGGTAAACTTAGCTTACACTATCTACAATTCGGGTAGGGGTAAACCTCAAGGCGTACAAATTAGCCATCAAGCAGTAGTCAATTTTCTGTCTTCCATGCGTTGCGAACCAGGAATGAACGAACAAGATGTCATGTTGGCTGTGACGACAATGAGTTTTAATATTGCCAGCTTAGAAATTTACTTACCGCTCATCGTAGGAGCAGAAATTGCCTTAGTCAGTCGCGAAGTTGCCGCAAATCCGATTGAGCTTGCCCAAAGCCTAGCCGCAGGCGTTACAGTTATGCAGGCAATTCCAAGTATTTGGCGCAGTTTGTTAGCCTCTGGTTGGAATGGCAACAAACAACTAAAAGTCTTGTGTGGTGGCGAAGCATTGCCCAAAGGATTAGCTCATCAGCTATTAGAAAAGGTAGGCTCAGTGTGGAATATGTACGGCGCTGTTGAAACTACAAGCTGGTCTACTATTTGTCAAATAGAGCTTAGTAACACACCAATTTCTATAGGTAGACCGATTGCTAATACTCAAATATATTTGCTAGATCCCATACTACGGCGCAAGAGCGACCCTATTACACCCGTACCAGTGGGAGTAATGGGTGAAATGTGGATTGGTGGCGCAAGTTTGGCTCGTGGCTACTTTAATCGCGCTCAAATGTCAGACGAATTTGTGCCTAATCCTTTTAGCGACGAACCCAATTCTTACCTTTACAGAACTAGAGATTTGGCGCGTTATCTCCCCGATGGGAAGATTGAATTTATTGGGCGTATGGATAATCAGGTAAAAATTCGCGGTTTTAGGATAGAAGTAGAGGATATTGAAGCAACTCTTGGTCAACATCCAGCCATTAAAGAAACAGTAGTTGTTGCTCGTGAAAATTTAGCTGATAGAGACAAATATCTAGCTGCTTATTTGGTTTTGGATTCGCAATTTTTTCAGCAATCTCAAAATAAAATTGGTACAGATCAGCCTATCAGACATAGCAACATTTTGACACTTCTAGCTTATGCCCCAACGGCTGTTCAAGTTTGGCATAATTACGGGAATAATCCTGAAGAAAAACAAACTGTAAGTAAGTTGATAGGGCAGCTACAAGCTTTACTTAAAGAGGAGCTACCTGAATACGCCATCCCATCGGTTTTTGTCGTCCTAGAAGCTCTCCCAGTGACTTCTAATGGCAAAGTTGATCGCCGAGCGTTACCAGAACCAAATCAATTTAGCTCGACTTTAAGCGAGGAATTTGTTGATCCGATCGCTCCCATTGACGTAAAGTAGTAAAGATTTTGGTGTAGAGACATTACACTGTAACGTCTCTACACAGGTTTTGCTTGCCTAGTGCGATCGCCTAATAAATTCAATCAAATAACGATGCTCGATTGTAATTGGCTTTTGCCACCAAAGTTATCAGCTAACAAAAATGAAGTTCACATCTGGCGCTCTACTCTCGATTTGCCTAGAGAAAAGGTAGAGATATTAGCTCAAACTTTGTCTACTGACGAGTGCTTGAGGGCGGCGCGGTTTCATTTTGAGCAAGATAAACAGAGATTTATTGTGGCGCGTGGCTTGCTAAGAACGATTCTTAGTAGCTATTTGGGTATACCCGCCCCTTGCTTAAAGTTTAATTATGGGCATTATGGCAAGCCAGCAATTAAAGATACCCAATTGCGGTTTAATTTGTCTCACTCTGAAAGTTTAGCTTTATACGCCATAACGAGCGATCGCGAACTGGGTATAGATTTAGAATTTATCCGCCCGATGAGGGAAGCTGATCAAATTGCCAAGCGTTACTTTTCTCGTCGCGAACAGGCAATTTTTCAAGCTTTATCACCCGATCAAAAACTTGAGGGTTTTTTTCACTACTGGACTCGTAAGGAAGCGTATTTAAAGGCTGTAGGCGATGGGTTGGCGGCTTGTAACGATGATTTTGACCAAAAGGTAGCAATGGAAGAATCAACAGACAATTGTTGGTTTCTGCGATCGTTCGCTCCTGCGCCCAATTACTTAGCGACTGTAGCTGTGGAAGGCAATGGTTGGGATATTGTTTATTTGGAAATATAAATTTTGCTGTAGAGACGTTGCATTGCAACGTCTCTACCTTCTGCAATGCAACGTCTCTACCTTTTGCATTGCAACTTTTGCAATTACGTTTATTAAAACCATCCTTCTTGTTCCAAGGTTTCGATTAACTGCAAGCCGCGCGGATCGCCTACGCCCAATAATGAAGCTTTGGCATCTTCCCTTACTCCTAAGTCTTTGTCTTCAGCGAAAGCTTGAATTAAAGCATCGATGGCTGTGGCGTAAACAACATTAGAAGGCAATTCGCGGCACAATTGTCCGATCGCCCACGCGCAATTGCTCCTTACGGCAGCGACAGGATCTGTAACTAAGGCTTCAATTAATGGTGGGATTGCACCGACAACCCCTTCGTAACTTACCAGTGCCATCTGCGCCAAAGAACTCGCCGCCCATAACCGCACCGCAGAAATATCGGTTTTTAAAGCCTCTGCTAGAGGTACTAAGGAACGGCGATCGCGGCAGTTTCCTAGGGCCCACACGATACCTTTACGGACGTAACCATTCCAATCACTATTTAACTGCTCAATAAGCGGTAGAACCGCATTAGAGTCGGGGTTGCGCCCAATTGCATAAGCTGCACTTACTCGGACTAAAGGGCAAGTATCAGATAAAAGGTGAATAAGATGAGGGGTAGCGCGTCTGTCTTCTAGTTCGCAAAAAGCCCGTGCTGCTAACATCCTTTGCTGGGTTTGCGGATCTTCTAACAAGGCTAACATTGCGTCAGGATTTGGTTTATGTTCCTCAACTTTTGCCGTTAGAGGTTCAAGGTGATCTAGGGGGCTTTCTAAGTCTTCCCCCTCAAGTAAGCTGATTAAATCTTCGTCGTCATACATAATTATTCAAGCTACCACAACCCTTAGCTGTTAGCTTTGTTTAGTATATCTATTTCAATGGTTTTGCCATCGATAGCGATTGAGTTTGATAGCCTAAACGATTGTAAAGATTTAAGGCGCTACTGTTGGTTTGAAATAATTGTAGCCCGATCGCGTGTAGTCCTTTACCAATTGCCCAGGTTTCGACTAAGCTGATCAAAGCTGTAGCAATGCCTCTACGTCGGTGTTCTGGGGCGACGTAGAGTAGAAAAATATGAGCAATGCGATCGCCTGTTATTTGATCTATCGCGTTTCCTGCCCACAGACAAGCTACCGGAGAATTGCTATCATTTACCCACCATAAAGGCGTTTCTCTAGATAAATACTGCTCTACAGTCAGGGCTAAATGAGAAAAATCTTGTTTTGGGGCTAGTTCTTGATAAGTTTTTTGCATAAACTTTACTAGCAATGCTCTATCTCTGCTCGATCCAGCCCGAACTTTGTAACCTTGTATTACCACATTTAATTAATCGTCATGCGAAACTGATCGGACAGCGCCAAATCGTCTGGGATGCCTTTTACCAACATTGATAAGCCTGGAGGTAGTTGTAATTCTGCTTTTTGGGGCAAACTAATTTCTTCAATTGGCGCAGGAGCCGCCATATCGTTAGGTAGAAATATCCGAGCGCTAACTGCTACAAGCGCCACAAAAAACACAAACACGATCGCAAAGGGAAGCACGTATTGACGAAAGATAGCCATGTTGGTAGCCGTAGAAAGCAAAAAATATGAGAACTCAGCTAAAGAATTGTTAAGCCTTCTTTTATCCTACAACTTAATTTATTAATAATCATCATCATTTAATCCTGGTTTTGCCATAGCAATTGGCGGCGAATTCCAAGGCGCAATAAAAGGTAGAAGTGCCAACCCAGGTATTGCGGCTACAATCGAAAGCAGAAAAAAGGTTGACCAACCTGTCATGACGGCTATTTGTCCGGCGGGGGCTGAGATGATGTCACGACTAATAGCAACTAAGCTTGAGAATAAGGCAAATTGGGTGGTTGTGAAGCTGTGGTTGCAAAGACTCATCAAATAAGCAACGGTAACGACGGTAATTAAACCCGCACACAAATTCTCGATATTGATTGCTAAGACGAGCAGAGAATAATTTTTTCCGGCGATCGCCAAAGCATAATAACCTAAGTTACTCAGTAATTGGAGAAT
>JACCVJ010000392.1 GCA_013698215.1 Tatlockia sp.
TGCTATTGGTTTAGCACCAAAGGGCTCACCATATACATTGAAGATATAAGGGTTTTCGTCGATGTTGACTGATGGAAAGTTGCCATCATAATAGTATTTGGCAAGAGTATCGTAGGCAAAAGGATTATTAAAAGGGTTGCCACCAAAAGGATAAGAGTGGACATTACCCCAATCGACAACATCACTCAAGTCGCCTAAAGGAGATTTGTTGCCGTAATCATAAGTACGCCCCACGGAAGGAGCAATCACTGTAATACCTGCGGTGGCTGGATCGCTTTTTAGAGCATTCCATGTATCTTTTGTGAGGCTACGAATGTACGAAACCCAGTATAGAGGAGATGCGGAGTCATCGTTTAATTTAGCAGTATCGCCTTTACGCCAGTAATAATTGTTGTAATTAAGATCGATTTCGTTTGCTATCTCTACAGCATCAACTACATTTGTCCCAATTTTATTTTTGATTAGGTCATTAATTTGGTAGTACGTTCCATTAACCCAGTAAGAAGAATCTGGTGCAACGCCAACGGTGGGACTCATAATATAATTAGTTTTAATCCCTACTGCTGCCAACTCTTTGAACCTGTCAAATACAAAGCTTTTTGTGTCGCCGTCACGAATATGGCGAACTCCTAATTCTACTAATTTCTGTTTAACGGTATTATATTGGCTGCCGTAAACAGTATCGTCATAACCCAAATGTGTATTAACACAGATGCTATCGGTAAAAGAGTCAGCACGTTTTGCTGTTACTGAAACAGCTTGAGCCGATGGGATGGCTCCGGCAACAATTGGTAGTATATTAGAAGCGGTTAGCGTAGTTGCGACTAAAGCTAATTTGACTAATTTGTTGAGTTTATTCTGGGATTGCATTTGTTTGTACCTGTATGTATGAAATAAATGTATTGGTCTAAATAACAACAGCAAACTTTACCCTACGGTTGCAGATGGATTGCATCCAGCAGGAAAATTGAATTTTTAGGTTTAAGCCTCTTAACCGATTAAGTAAACAGCTTTGTTAGTATTGCGGACTAAGTAAAAGTTGCTGAAAAAGTTTAAGAGATTTTTTATTGATTTAACTTCGTGTCAGTGAAATTAAATTAATAATGTGTAACGGCATAGAAGCATTAATAATTCCTGTGAGGGGAGCGATTAAATACTATTAAAATGTAAGTAGCTGACTAGGTGTTAGCTACATGAAAGCTTTACACAACCGCCCTACTTCATAAAGATAATACACATACTAAAAGTAACAAAGCGAGATTTTACGGATTTATTGCAAATTAAAAATTTAGTTTTAGCTCGATAGCCGCATATATACTAGAAGTGAAATTACGGTGTTTATAGAAAAGTTGCTGGCAAAGGAAGGAGAAAAGCCCAAAGAATAGTTTTATATCAAAGATTGAGCGCCAGATTATCTCAAATAAATCCCTAGGTTGATTTTTAAGTCCATAACGCTAAATTGGTTGCCTTGTCTAGATAATTTATTATTTAATGTAAAAAATACGACCGATTTTAGAGAAAAACTCAGTATATATACAGGGGTTGAGATTCTCAACTAATGTTTGGGCAAAAAATCATCTAAATCACTGATCGCGCGTTTGAGCCGCTAAAATTATCGCAATCGTCTCTATATACGCTATTTTTCAAGTATTGAGAAGATAATTCTCGTCAAAATACCCCAAGTTCGTTGTGGCGCGATCGCTTCTTACCAGACAACCGCAATTTTTTCCGAGGATGGCAAGAGGGAAATTAAAGTTATCAATCCCAACACCACTGCCAGCATGATAAATAAAGAAGTAGAAGGTTATGTTATTGCGTGTTCTGGCGATCCGGTACTAGCAGCCCGTGAATTGACGCGAAGTGCCGTTATTGGGATTGCGAAAGCTACTTATGCACTCAGCTAGTTTGATTTCTACAGGTTTTTCAATTGTCACTACTTTAAGTCGGACGCGAATTATTGCCCAACACTTAGTAAAAAACTATGGCATGACTAGATTTTGTCGCAATATCCGTAGTACAGATTTAGCAGTTTTAGAGCTAGAAATATTTTACTGTTTCTTAAACTTTGCTCTCTACACCCGCCGCTTGCTTATAAGCTGCCCAACTACCGTAATCGGAAATATCCAACCTAGTTCTAATTGTATTGTTCGAATAATTCTCGTGGGTAGAGCATGGCAGTAATGGCTTCTCCATCGATTAAAATCACAACGGAGGGGAATACATTTGGCGGTTCGGTAGCTAGTATAGCAATACAAAGTTGGATTAGGACATATAATAGGGAGAAAAGAGCAACTAGAAATACCATGCCTGCCCCTTACAGTGATGACCTGCGCACCAAAGCAATAGCGGCGGTGAAAGGTGGAGAGCGCAAAACAAATGTGAGTCGGATGTTGAACATTAGTCGCAACACCTTAGATTTATGGTTGAAAAGAGAGGTACAAACAGGTAGCGCAAGGGCGATTAACAACTATCAGCTGGTTACCCGGTGGCTTACTTTCTAGCATTCTAGGTCAAAAGTTTGTAATGGCATATTTTGTTTCTAATTTGTACTATTCCTTTTTTGACTTCTAATGTAATTCGGGAGATGTTGTAAAAGTGTTGATATGCTAAGATTCAATTAGGGAAATAGTAGCATCAACAGCATCAAGAGTAGCCATGATTACACAAGTATTACATTGTCCTTACTGTCAGGGAGTAGATATTGTA
>JACCVJ010000674.1 GCA_013698215.1 Tatlockia sp.
TTGTTCTAATGCTTGGGAGTTTTTCACCCTCAACGCTTTGATAATTTCTACCTGCGGCAAAACTTGGCGAAGTTGGACGCAAAAATCTGGCGATTCGTCACCGTGTAACTGTACCCCGGTTAAATCAGCCTCCGCCACTATCTGCTTAATTTCTGGAATGGTGCTGTTTGCAAAAACCCCAATCCGCTCTACATTGTCTGGTAACTGTTCTCTTACGGCTCGAATCTGCCTAGAAGTGACGTAACGTGGTGAAGCTGGTACGCAGATAAACCCAAGGGCGTTTGCACCCATTGAGGCGATCGCTTTTCCTTGGTCTGGTTTAGTAATCCCGCAAATTTTGATTCGCATTGTAATTCTTATCAAATCTTTAATTAACTTTTAAAACAGATTTTAGTTTTGTGCCAGTTTATTTTGATAATCCTTAGTTGTTAATATCCTTTTTTCGGGAGGAATCACCTTGCTTAATTTGATGTTACTAGGCGCAGTACAACCAACGGTACCTGATACTGTGAGATGGAGTTGGACGGGAACAGCGATTATTGTAGGTATTAGTTTATTTATCCTGCTTGTTGCAGGTAGAACCATCCGCTATCCTCAAGCTGGCCCTAAAATGCCTTTACCATTCCCTTCGCTATTTAATAATCCTAGCGTTGGTACGTTCTTAGCTTCTATGAGCTTTGGTCACATTCTAGGGATTGGTACCGTTTTGGGACTAACAAATATTGGTGTCTTGAAGTAGGCTAAAAAATCTGGCATTGCTGATTAGGTGGATGAATTGTAGTAGAGACGTTGCAATGCAACGTCTCTACAAAGATTTTGAAATCACTATAGGGGTGCAGAAATGCGCCCTTTATCGGTTATATATTCCCGTGATTGCTTGCAAGTACGGATTATGCGAATAGTTTTCCGTCGCACTCTTAACAATCAATTGTCTATGCTAGGAGTTACAGGCTGTTAGGCTCAACATATTGCTGTAGCAGTCGCCTGGAAATATTTAGTTATAGGAAAATGCCATGCAAAAAGGTTGGCGAGTTGGATCTTTATTTGAAATACCCTTATTTTTAGATCCGCTATGGTTTGGGATTTTGGCGATCGCCACTGTAAATTTTGGCGTTGCTTATACTCAATGGGGCAGCGTACTATCTTGGAGTGCGGGGCTAGTAATGGCTCTAATGCTGTTTGGTTCAGTATTATTGCACGAACTAGGTCATAGTGTAGTAGCCCAAAATCAGGGAATTAAGGTTAAGTCGATTACTTTATTTTTCTTTGGTGGAATTGCAGCAATTGAAGAAGAATCAAAAACTCCTGGTGGCGCGTTTCAAGTAGCGATCGCAGGGCCCGCCGTTAGTATCGGTTTATTTGTAATTTTGGCGGTACTTAGCCAAGTTTTACCAGGGGGTAGTTTAGTCGGCGAGATGGCGGGAGATTTAGCCAAAATAAACTTAGTTCTTGCCCTATTTAACTTAATTCCTGGCTTACCTTTAGATGGCGGACAAGTGTTGAAAGCTGCCGTATGGAAAGCCACTGGAAACCGCTTTACAGCAGTACATTGGGCAGCAAAAGCGGGGGTAATTTTAGGTTGGAGTGCGATCGCGGCTGGTTTAGCCATAGACTTTTTTACTGGCGAACTAATTACTGGCTTGTGGATTGCTTTACTAGGCTGGTTTGGTATTCGCAATGCCAACGCTTACAATAGCGTGACTTCCTTGCAAGAAATTTTACTCAAGTTAGTTGCTAATGATGCTATTAGCAGCGATTTTCGGGTGATTGATGCCGATCAAAGCCTGCGCTCCTTTGCTGACTCCTATTTACTCCAAACCACCGCGCCAGAGGTCTATTTTGCCGCTTCTGAAGGCAGATACCGGGGGATAGTGTCGGTGGACGATTTACGGGCTGTAGAGCGTAGCGAGTGGGAAAACAAAACTTTGCACGATATCTTGCATCCGTTAACAGAAGTTCCCTCGGTTACAGAATCAACACCATTAGTAGAAGTAATTGAGCGGCTAGAAACCCAGCAATTGCCAAGAATTGTAGTTCTTTCTCCCGCCGATGCTGTAGCAGGAATAATCGATCGCGGCGATATTGTTCGGGTGGTGGGTACAAAGCTCAATAAACCATTTTCTGACGCTGATATCAAGCGCGTTAAAGACGATGGTAGTTTTCCGCCGACATTACAATTAGGTGCGATCGCTAAATCTACAAAAGGCTAGATATTGCGTCCCACTCTACCGGAGACAAAGGTTTTACCTCTAATTGAATGTTAAAGCAATTGCTGGCAGCAGTAGTTAACGCTTTTACTACAGCAGTAGGTTCAATTAGAGGTAAATCAATAGGCTGATAAATCTCTTTACCAAATACTTGCTCAAATAAGGCCTGATCTGGTGCTAAACGCATCGAACCATGTTGCAATATTACCTGACCGCGTTTTAACTGAGCGCTTCCAATTAACTTATTACCATTAAGTAGCACCAAATCCGCGCCCGTAGCCGTACCAAAACAGTTAGGGTTATGAATGTATCCCCGCCCAGCTATACCATATTGCAACTCTACCCCCAAACTTTGCCACCCACTAATCAAAAACTTGCAAAGCTGCTGATACACTTGCATTCGATTACCGTTGAATCCTGATGTCACCACAGCATATGTTAAGTCTCCTTGATGCAATACCGCCCTTCCCCCCGTAGGACGACGTACCAAGTCTACAGGCTGACTATTCCAAGTAATTTGTTGCCAATGGGGGGGAAATTTAGACTGATGATAGCCGAGGGAAATTGCTACAGGCGACCAAGTATAAAAACGCAAGGTTGGCGGATGTAAACCTAACTGATGTTGTTCTACTAACCAGTTATCTATTGCCATTTGCATCCGCCCAGATGCTTCTAATAGTGGAATTAGCCGCCAATAAGGTCTAGGCTGCACCAAATTCCGCTTGCAAAGCTTCGTCATTGTCATCGGCGATTGTGGCTACTATCGTGATGATGCGAGAAATTTCCCCCGGTGACAATTCTGCTAAAGTGCGGCTTGATAAGACAACTACTTGCTCTTTATCGATGCCAAAACAAGCTTCAAAGGTATTATTCCAATTCATTTCTAACAGCTTCCGCATCAATCCCGCGTCATTTTTGGTTGGTAGATTCAATACCTTTGCCCAAACCGCGATCGTATCTTCCTCTGCTAGTCCACTAAGCTGTACAAATACTTCAACACTACCGTACTTAAATTTCCATAAATAGCTGGAGTCCGTATGGCTTACCATTGCGCTGTTGTCTTGTTCAAGGCTGGCAATAACAGTTTGAATTACGTCTAAATGGCTAGATGTCGCTTCTTCGACCAAGTTGTTAATTAATTGTTCGCTGGCTATGGGTTGATTTGCGATCGCATCGGCATTAGTCATACTAATAACTCCTAAAATACTCTATTGTTAATTGCTTAAACCTACTCTATCGCCTGTAAGCATATAGTATTTTTATTTAATTTTT
>JACCVJ010000690.1 GCA_013698215.1 Tatlockia sp.
TTTGAGGGATTCCGTCGCTCGTCTGACCTACTAAGGTTACGAAGCCTTAAACCTGCAAACCGTTTTTATTCGTTCCTCAAGGTTGATTGGTTGTTCCCTTAGACTGATTCATTTTGACCGCCAGAACCCCTTACTCTTGCCGATGTTTATGGAATACTCGGCGGGATACTAATCTCTGGCTTGGTCAAGGTTAATCGGGGTTGATTATGTTACGCCCTGCCAGAAACTAGGTCACTTTTCTAGAATCTGTTTTTAGTCTTAGGAACTCGCTGTTAGCGCCAGTGTCAACCCGTAACGGCTGTCTGATTGTACCCTGTTCCCTGCTTCAGCCTGCAAGAATCGAGCTTGCTCACTGGGGGCAGATAAGGAGTCACCTCTGAGTTTGACGGGTAGGGCTTTCACCTACATTAACGCAAGAAGTTTAGCTAGACTTGTAAGCCTTGGCTGGATTGGTTATGTACGGACTGATTACCGTGATTCACCAATCAACGAATCGCACTCTTGATTTTCTTCAAAATCAAGGTACACAAAACGCTACTGTATTCAATCTATCTAAGTAGTTAACTTTTCAAAGAAGTTATGAAAGCCAAACCTCTATCTAGGGAACGTTTTAGTTGATCGGGTTAATGAAGTAAAACTAGGATGCTAAATTTATAACTGCGATCGCATTTTATGAAACTAAACCATTTTAAGAACCTAGGACGCTGGGTAGCTACAACTTTATTTTGCTTGAGCGCAATTACTTTTGTTTGGCAAGGTGCTTATTTTGCCAATAATTCAGCAATGGCGGCTCCTATCTCCATCGCTTCTAAGGATGTAGGCGATAAAGTTCAAGAAACAGCTCAAGACGTTGCTAAAGGCTCTAAGAACTTTATCCGTGATACGAAAGACAAAGTTAAAGATGCTGCTAGTAGCAATGCGAAAAAAGTTGAAAAATCCACTGATAGCGATAGTACAGTTGAGAGCAAAGCCAAGAGCGACAGAGACACAATTTTCAAAAGAACAGATGAAGATGCGGCTCGGACAGAAAAAGCAGTAGACAAGTCAATGAATGCTGTAGAGCGTGTTGTTGATAACATCAAAGACGCTTTTAACTAGATTGTGTTGAAATAATGATTGGGCGATCGCTTTAGGTTTAATTGCTTAAATGCGATCGCTGCCACTATACAAAGAGTCTCATTAAATCTGTTAAATTTTTACCCTAATTACTCATTGAACTAAATCTTTGGATAGAAGTAGCCGTTTCTTCAGGTTTTCCAGAGGAAGGAAATATTAAAACGCTCTTAATTTTATTGTTCTTAATCAGTTCTTTTAATCTGTACATTTGCTTATCTGAAATTGCTACCCCCGCATAGTTTTTAGCATAATCTAGCTCTTGGTTAAAATTATTATCGTTATAATTTTGAATGAAAACTCGATCGACGTTCCAGTTTTTCCAATCGGCGGCAAAATAACGTTTACTCCAATAAGGATTATGATGGCAAAGGTCAAAACTAACATTAGGATTAGCTTTTTTGATATCTGCTCTCATTTGCCGCACAAATTTAGTTAAACGCGCAGTACGCTCAACTTTTTCCGGTAACTGGGCATGATAACCTAAGTAATCATCCCACTGAACTGCATCGATAGTTGGATAATTTTGGACAAACTCTACTGATATCTGTTTGAATAAGTTAGCAACTT
Source organism: Tatlockia sp. (assembly GCA_013698215.1). Classification (GTDB taxonomy): domain Bacteria; phylum Cyanobacteriota; class Cyanobacteriia; order Cyanobacteriales; family Chroococcidiopsidaceae; genus Aliterella. The sequence continues at coordinate 1,684 of JACCVJ010000690.1, forward strand.
CTGGAATCTCTACATCTAGTACATAATGAGCGATGCCAGCATAGGTTTTATCGACTCCTGGTACAATCCATCGTTTAGATGTTGCTAAGTCAAAAATTGGGCTGTTTCTATCAATTTTAATTCCCTTCTCAAAATAAGCGTGAACTTGCATCCCCTGCTGATGCGCTTCATCAATTAACCAATCTAACCATTGAGCTTGAAATTGATTAGGACAACTTTTGTAGCCGAAGGTTTGCTGCAAAACCTCGCTGTTATACATCGTGCAACCGTTACCCCATACACCATGAATAATTGTATTTATTCCTCGGCTTCGATAATAACGAACTCGCTCTCGAATTGTTTGTTCACTAGCATTATTGGTTGCTTGATACCGACTTAAATAAATTCCCCGGATTTCTTTCTTTTCCCAAAGAGTTTGAGGGAGTTTTTTAGGGATTACGGGGGAGGCTGAAACTTGTGGATTAGGTAACGGTGTGTTGGTTGAAATAACTTTTGGAAAGGGAGAATTAGCTACAGGTAAGCGATTGACTGGCGTAGATGGCGTATCAACGATTGGTGGTTGATTATTAGGCAAAAATTGGCTGATATCTAGACGATCTAGATTTTTAAAACCCCAATATCCAACACCTAACAAAACTAGGATTAGGGAAATTGGAATACTAGAACATCCACATCCATTGTTTTCTTTTTTCGGTGACATATTAATATTGGCGATCGCACTGGCAATAATAACACGTGTTTTTTATTCTGGGTTGTGATGCTACCGTTGTAAAAATTGTGGCAAACAGTTTGTAGAAAACAAAAACTTTAGAGTGTAGGTAGCGGATAGATACAAGGATCGCTCTACATTCAGCAGTTGATATTGTAGAAAATGCGATCGCTTCAAAATACAACATGAGTGATCGCACGCCCCACCTGCCTCAAAACATTACCTAATCATAGTTTCACAATATCTTAACTCTGGACATCAACAGGTAGGCTCATCGCCCCCAGGGATAATTCGTTGGTTAAAGAAATATTAGAATAATTGAAACCAAAGAGTTGGAGGAAAGAAATGGGAGCAAAATTAATCACTTCACTCCAGGAAATTAGAGATTTCCGCGCTGCTCAAGGTAGACGCTATCCAATGCAGGTTAATTTTGCTATTAGTTGTGATGGGAACAAT
>JACCVJ010000398.1 GCA_013698215.1 Tatlockia sp.
AACTTGCTAGCGCTAAACGCTTCGATTGAAGCGGCTCACGCTGGAGAACAAGGACGAGGATTTGCAGTGGTAGCGGATGAAGTTCGAGTCTTGGCGCGCCAATCGGCCGCAGCTACAGCAGAAATTGAAGCGCTAGTAAAAGACATTCAAACAGAAACCAACGAAGTAGTAGCAGCGATGGAAGCTGGTACAGAGCAGGTAGTTACAGGTACGCGCCTGGTAGACGAAACTCGCCAAAGTCTGAACAAAATTACGGCAGTTAGTACCGAGATTAGTCAATTAGTAGCTGCGATCGCATCTGCCGCCGTGGCTCAGTCGAAAGCTTCTGAATCGGTAACTAGCACGATGACAGGCGTAGCCACCATCGCCGAGGCGACATCAAATGAAGCATCGAACGTATCGGCATCATTTACCCAGCTATTAGCCGTTGCTCAAGACTTGCAGTCTAGTGTGGGTCAGTTCAAAGTCAAATAGAAAGCCAATAAACGGGGAGGTAGAAAGATTCTCCTCCTCTAACTATTTTCCATTCATACATAAAAAATTAGAGTCACCCCAATGTTAGAGCAGCGTCTTAAAAAACCTATCAATAATAGCAACACCACTAACGGCAACCAAGCATCAATAAAAAGTGCCGAAGCATTAAGCGCAAAGTTGCCGTTACTGCCACAAGTAAAGTCTTCTACTTCTTTGTGGAATCGGTTAATTCAACCCTGGAACAACTTAAACTTTCAAACCAAGCTGGTTTTGCTTTTGATAGTTAGTGCTGCTGTGCCAGTAATTGCAGTCACTCAAGGACTCACTTCTATCAACCAAAAGCGTGAGGTTGGGCAATTAAAAGAAAGTCTACAAAAGGATGGACGAACTTTTGCTGGAGAGTACGTTCTCTGGACGCAAGTAGAAAGTCAATCCCAAGCCCAAAATCTCGCTAATCTGATCCAGGCTACCAAGATTGATTTAAGTAATCCTCAGCAGGTATTAGCTAACCAAAAATTGCTGAAAGACTCCTTACTCTTTGAAAATGGCGAAGATCCAGAGTCTTACAAAAGCTTTCAAATTTTTACTGATGCTCAAGGTAGAACGGTTGCTCAAGATATTAAAGTTCTAGAGGATACTGCTAATAACGCCCCACTACCTGTAAGAACAGGAGTTTTAACTCCGCAAAAATATCGCTCAGTGTCTTTGCCAACAGGAATTAATCTGGCAAATATTCCCATTGTAAAAAATGCCCTGCAAACGGGTCGCCCCTTAGATGGCATAGAGTTAATTAAAAAAGAACCTCTCCAACTTTTAGGGTTAGACAAGCAAGCAAATATTGGTTTGCGATCGCAACCTACTACTAATATCCCCGAATCTAAGCAACCCTCTCCTCAAGGAACTTATGACATTGATGGTGGCAATACAGGCTTAGTTAGCATGGCGGTTTATCCCGTCAAAATTAATAACAAATTAGTAGGAACGGTGATTGTTGGCTCGATGCTTAACCGCAACTATGGTTTAGTCGATAAATTTTCCCAAAACTACAACGTATCTACAGCTACAGTGTTTGCTCAAGACTGGCGCGTAACTACAGATGTTCCTTACAGCAATGGTAAAACTAGAGCCATTGGAACGCGGGCTGCTAGAGAAGTAGCTGAGAAAGTTCTCAATCAGGGACAAGACTTTAGTGGACAAACTAATATTGTTGGTACAAATTACCTGACGTTTTATACCCCAATATACGACCACCAAAAAGAGCTTAATCCAAGCCAAGCAAGGCCTGTAGGCATGGTATACATTGGCAACTCCTTAGCTGAGGTAGAGAGTTTAGCCAAAAAGCAGCAACTAACTGCTTACGGTATTGGCGGCGGATTGTTGCTATTGATTAGTTTAATTTCTATTCCGGTAGCTGATTCTTTCTCGCGATCGCTCAAGCGTCTAGCGGGTTTTGCTCAAAAGGTAGGAGATGGAGAACAAGGACTACGATTAGAAACAACGGAGCGCTCTGATGAAATTGGTGTTCTTACTCAAGAATTGAATCAGATGGCGGCTAGTATTGACACTAACTTGGATAGCCGTCGCCTTGAGGCAGAACGAGCCAGATTTTTTACAGAAATTGCCACCTCTCGTAATGCTGATGAAAAAGCTATCTTTAACCAAGCTCTTACAGGTGCTAGAGAAATTCTGAACGTAGATCGTGTAGTTATCTATCGGTTCAACCCTGACTGGAGCGGCTACATCTTGAGTGAATCGGTTTTACCAGGTTTTCCT
>JACCVJ010000216.1 GCA_013698215.1 Tatlockia sp.
ACTTTTTATTACCTAATTTTAGGAAAATAAAAAACTGGTGTTTGTCATAAATCAAAAGCGATTGCGGTTTCTAGAGAAAAATTAACATTTTTAAAAGCTAATAAAGCTCAAACCCCCAAAATTATGCGTAAAGTAAAGATATTAGGTGTTTCTATTGATAATTTGTTATTAACGGAACTACTCGCTCGGCTAACACAGGGGGTCGTTTTTACTCCAAATGTAGATCATTTGGTTAAATTGCAAAAAGATAAAGATTTTATTGAAGCGTATAAAACGGCAGATTATAAATTGTGTGACAGTAAAATCATATGTTATGCAGCAAGCTTTTTGGGTACACCAGTAAAAGAAAAAATATCTGGTTCGGATCTATTTCCAGCGTTTTATACCTACCACAAAGAAAACACAGCAGTAAAGATATTTTTGCTAGGAGCGAATACAGGAGTTGCTAAAATAGCTCAAGAGAAAATCAATACTAAAGTAGGTAGAGAAATAATCATTGAGGCTCATTCCCCATCCTATGGATTTGAGAAAAAGCAGCAAGAATGCGAACAAATAATTAATATTATCAATGATTCTGGAGCAACAGTATTAGCAATAGGAGTAGGTGCGCCGAAGCAAGAAATATGGATAGCTAAGTACAAAGAGCGAATGCCAAACATAAAAATATTTTTAGCAATTGGCGCGACTATTGATTTTGAGGCAGGAAAAATAAAAAGATGTCCTAAGTGGATAAGTCACCTAGGCGGAGAATGGCTGTATAGACTGCTGCTTGAGCCAACAAGACTATGGAAAAGGTACTTGGTAGACGACATACCATTTTTGTTGTTAGTTTTGCAGCAGAAACTCAATTTGTCGAGCCGTTACTAACTTGCTAAGAAAACGTTGACGAGTTAGTAGTGGCTCAATAAATAGAATGCGTAATGATGGCGAAAGGCGATCGCTATCCTACCAATATCACTAACATTTGAGCATTATAAAAAATTAGTCAATTGCTAGCAAATCCCAAGCTTAGGGAGTACCGTAGTATACACCTCGCCCATTAGTACCAATAAATACTAAACCAAAGGTCTGTCTACTAGCTTCCATAACATTAGGCTGATTGCCAATCAATTTTTGGGAATTGCCAATACTAGCCCAAGTTTTGCCATGGTCGAGAGAGCGGAAAATTCCTTCCCCTAATCCAGTAATTTTACCGTACACATATAAAGCAGGAATATTACTATCATTAGGCGGCTTACCAAAAGCAAACAAATAAGCGATTTCGACCCCAGCAATTTTACTAAAAGACGCACCACCGTCGGGGGAGCGGTGCAGACCATTGCCGTTTAAACTCAGCCAAACCTCACCTTTGACCCCTGGAAGGGTTTTAATCATCGACCAACTCTCGCTATTGAGCGTAGAATTGACGATATTGAAAGTAGCGCCACCGTCGATACTACTATAGGCTTTGCCATTGCTGTAGTAGTAAAAAGTATTGCCATCAACTTTATCTGCAACTAGAGGCTGTCCCCAATACCAAGCACCCCCAGGGCCTTGGGGCAAACCGGAAACCGAACTCCAAGTGCTTCCCCCGTCAGTAGTCCGAATTGGCTGTCCATTACTGATGCTGACAACAAATAGCTTAGGGTTGGTTGCAGACATAGCTACGCGCAAGGGCATTACATTAGCAGGAAAGGAGGGAAACTGCTTCCAAGTCAGTCCGCCATCGCTAGAAGTTGCGCCCGTAAAAATATTGCTCCATCTATGACCGCCAACGCGCACCATTTGTAAAGGATTGGTCTCCCCATAGGCGATGCTATAGGTGTCTTGAAACCAAGCGCCAGTGCGGGTAAAATCTTTTGAGGGGTAGGTGTCTAAGCCATTATTATGATTAAACCCATCCACATCTGCCATGCCACTGACTAACGCCGAGCCTTGAGGGGGAGTAGCCAAAGCAAAGCTGACTAATTCTTCGTGTCCTTTTTCATAATTAGTCCAAACCGTAGGATTGGTATCAATGTTTGGAGTTTGCCATACACCATACCAATCAGTTAACCAAACTTTTCCTGGTACTTGGGGATCGAATTCAATGGCAGAAGTTGCCGACCCAAAATACCAGTCGTACCACCAAGACACTTGGTGATTCAAAGTTGGGGTTTTTGGTTGCCAGGTATTTCCACCATCATTTGATTGAAATATTCGATTAGCATCATCATGCTTATCGTACTGATCGTAAGCGATAAGTAGGCGGTCGGGATTAGTAGGGTCTACCGTTAGGCTGCTAAAAGCGGCTTTGGCATTGGTGGGAGTAATCGTCGTCCAGACATCGTTTTCATATTTACTAACTCCTGCAGCGTGGGTGACATACATCACGCTATTGCTGGCAATAACTAAACGATTTACTTGGGTGGGGCTACCGGAGATTTTGCTCCAGGTAAGTCCTGTGTCTTTGGAAAGATACAAGCCGTCACCGTGAGCATTGGCATACATTAAACCTGGTGTTTTGCCAAAAGCTACTGAGGAAATCCCAATATTATTTGTAGATTTACCGGGAAACGCTGTAACTTGCGCCCATGTAACCCCCTCATCCAAGGATTGCCACAGACCATTAGTACGCGAACCAAAAAAGATATTTTTAGAATTAGAGGGATTGACAATCAGTCTTGCGCCTAACCAGCGTTTATCTTCGTTGCTACCCATAGGGAGGTTGATATTTAACTTCGTCCAGTTTTGTCCGCGATCGCTAGACTTGAAAATTGTACCTAATCCACTCCAACTAGCAGTATATTTGCCTGCGGCAATATAAACAATATTTGCATTGTTGGGATCGATAGCTAAAGCTTCACCACCATAATAGTTACTTTCTTTTAGAGATAAACGCTCGTTTAGAGCAATCCATGTTTTGTTAGTAGCATCCCAACGATAAAAGCCACCAATATCAGTTCTAATATAAGCTAGATCTTTTTGCCGTGGGTGGAGATAAACCCCAGTTACATAACCACCGCCACCAATAGCGACATTTTTCCAGCGATACTTTGTTGATAAATTGCTAGGGGCAGGAGTAGTCGCCGTGCAGTTTAGTAAAGAAATTGATAGCGTAGTTGCGATCGCTATCATGCCAATGTAGCTTGTCTTTTTTAGTGGTTGCCAAAAACGCGAGGTATTCATATAAATAATTAGTTTTGTGCATCAGTAAAGTGGGTGCAAATAATAAGTTTGTTTTTGAGGTAATCTAATTTACGTCAAATTCATCGTTGTGATATATTTACAAAACAAATTTAACTGAGGCTATCTGCTTGCTACAAGCGGATTTTTACGGATAATTCTTAAAATTTATACCATATCCTTACAATGGCTACGTAGAACTGCTAATACTTAGGTATACGCAAAAACACTGAGGTAGAGATATTCAGAAGCGAAGGAGCGCCCGATAGTTACTGACTATAATTTATTTTGCTGAAGGCGGCGTTTTTGACTAGCTCCGGTCATTTTTAAAGCCACTTGCCCAACTTGTTGATAAAAAGACTTAGGTAGTAGCCGAATTGAGTAAGCAGCCGTGAGTGTTAGCAAAGTGCGGCGGGGCTCTTCAAGCAAAATCTGCCAGTGAGTCGCTAAAGCCTGATGGGTCAGTT
>JACCVJ010000051.1 GCA_013698215.1 Tatlockia sp.
CAAGACGGACGAGTTTTGTTTGATTGTCCGGCGAATTTGGTAACTTCAGAGATGGTTGATGGGTTATATAAAGCAAACTAAATCGCACGTAAAGAGTGTTTTTACACTATGCGTACTAGCGGTGATTTGGGCATTGCATAGGGCGGGGGTATTTAGGGGAGACATTGTAAATACTGGTGGCTGGAGTTTAGTAGAACAGTTTTTGATTGCAGCTATTCATCCAAATTTGAGTCAGGAGTTTTTACTATTGACTTGGGAAGCGACATTAAAGACTTTTGCTTACGCAGTGTGCGGTACTTTTTTAAGTTTAGCGATCGCAGTAGTAGGCGGAATATTTTGTTCTCAGGTGTGGTGGGAGTCGGTTTTGGGGGTATCTGGGCTACCTTGGTTAGGAGTACGGGCGGGTTTAGCGATTCCTAGAGCGATTCACGAATTAATCTGGGGATTATTTTTTATTAATATTTTTGGTTTAGATCCGTTAGTAGCAGTGTTAGCGATCGCAATTCCCTTTGGGGCAATTACAGCTAAGGTATTTTCAGAGATTATCGACGAAACACCCCAAAAGCCATTTTTAGCATTGATTAATAGTGGGGTTTTGCCGCTCAATGCTTTTATTTACAGCCTGATTCCTCAAGCACAGACTAATTTAATTTCCTATGCTTTTTATCGGTTTGAGTGTTCAATTCGGGCGGCGGCGGTATTGGGAATTATTGGCGCGGGGGGGTTAGGTTATCAAATTCTCCTCAGTCTGCAATCTCTGCGTTACGAGGAAATGTGGACTTTATTAATTGCATTGGTTTTGCTTAGTGGGGTTACAGATTTTGCTAGCGCGTTGGTACGTCGTCAAATTGGCGCACCTAGTCGGCTAGACTTGAATAGGTTAAAAGGTATAAATAAGAAACCGCCTAAAACAGGGGTACCTAGGTGGGCATTTCTACTAACGGTTATGCCAATTATCTTTTCTTTTTGGTACGTTAATGCAGATTTTAGTAAACTTTGGACACCGCGCACCGGAGAATTGTTAATAGATGTTGTGCAACAGGCGTTTCCGCCGGACTACAGCCAACTGAGTGAGGTTTTTAGGCTTTGCGGTCAAACTTTAGCTATGTCGATTTTAGCGATCGCCTTTGCGGGGTGTGGGGGGATAATTTTCTCTTTTCTTGCTGCTAACAACTTACGATTACCAGGGGGAATAGTAACTTTAGTTTCGGCGAGGTTTTTCTTACTATTTACTCGCGCTATTCCCGCGCCAATTTGGGCATTGATATTTTTATTTGTACTGTTTCCCGGAATTTTACCAGGTGCGATCGCCCTTGGCATTCATAACTTAGGAATTTTGGGGCGACTAATGGCTGAAGTTACCGAAAACTTAGACGAGCGACTTTTAAAATCACTTAAAGCACTAGGTGCTAGTGGGGCTCAAGTATTCTTATACGGAGTTTTGCCCCAAACTATGCCTAAATTTATTGCTTACATCCTTTATCGGTGGGAAGTCTGCATTCGGGCGACAGTAATAGTCGGCTTAGTAGGGGCGGGAGGTTTGGGGCGCTTACTTACCGAACAATTGAGCAGCTTTGACTATCCTGGAGTAGTTGCTACATTGGTGTGTTTTATTTGCCTGACTTTTTTGGTAGATATAGTTAGCGCTACAATTCGGCGAATGCTTTAGTTAAGCTGATTTTAGACCGTGACGCTGTTGTAATTGGTGCATATGATTAAACAAATTCCAGCAATATTGTTCTGGTAAACCGCAAGTAACAGCACCGCGCAGTACAACGTTGAAGTACCAATCATTGGGCGCAAGTTCTTCGGTTAATTTATCTACAACCATGTAAGTACGAGCATTATTGTACAACTTACCGTTGCAAGCAATATCTACTTGTTCGTGCCTGTACCAATTTTGATGGACACCTTCGCGCTCGTCTAAAGCGTAACCCAAGCGTTGCGGTAGTTTGTATAGTACGCCTTCAACAGAGCTTGTTGGGTCTTTAATAATATCTAACACCCCACAGTTGCGAAAGGCGGAATAGCAATAAAAACCTAATCGGTAGCCTTGAAGTGTAGCCGCGCCGACAACATAGATATGAGTTTTTTCACCAAGACTCCGCTTTAAATCTACCGGACACATACAAGAACCATAAGCAAAGTAGTAGAACATGGGTTCAAGCCGCCGTTGCTGTTTTTGCATCCTTACATTAGTATTTGTCCAATTATAAGCTGCCAAAGTATCTTTAAATTGTCCAGCTTGAACGCTCATATTGCCCTAGTGATTTTTTACTTAGACAGATTCTAGCAGAACTTTATTACTAAATACAACTAAATTCCGACCGGAAAACCGTAGATTAGCTATTTTCCACAAAAAAAGCAGTTCACCGGATAAGACAAACTGCTGAAATTAAGGCGCTGCCCAATCCAGGGAGCGAAAATGATTTTGTTTGTAGAGACGTTGCAATGCAACGTCTCTTTGATTGGGGATTATTACAT
>JACCVJ010000085.1 GCA_013698215.1 Tatlockia sp.
GCTGGGGGCGCTTGGTTGAGCTTGCAATTATTTGTCAATCCTGATGCAGTTAGTGATGTAAACAAAATTTTGCCACCGGGAGTAAAATTCGCCGCTACTAATCCCGAACAGCAGCCGCAAACCCTCCAACAAGTTGAAGAATACTTGCGTAGACAAGGAAAAATAGCTGGGGAACCTTTGGCGCTAGAAACCGATGCCAAAACTTTAGTTGTTAAGTCTTTAGTTCTACCCGTATCTAAGCGACAATCAAACTGCCAAACCGATTGTCAAGAAATTGTCGAATTGCGAACTTATCAGCTAGCAAAAAATGATTTCAAATTCCCCTTACAAGCTGACAACACTACTTATGATCTCATTAATCAGCTATCGGTATCGGGGCCAGACGAGTCTTTTGTCATTGCTCCGGTTGTAGATTCTGAAACCGCTAACTACGGTTCCACGCGGCTATTACCTTTGACTCAACTGCAAAAGTTTTCAGGAGATCCACCCAAGTCAGGCACTTGGCTATATTTAATAGGTCAAAGCCAGCAATCGGATAATGAGATTGCTTACGGTCAGATTCTCCACTACGATAAAACTCGCTCGGCGCTTAGTTTAGTATTAACCTGGACTAGCCCCACAGGACTTGTCCCTAAATGGCAACAAGTTACAGGCGGCGGTTTTCCTGAACTAATAGTAGATCGCACTAGCGAACTAGAGCCACAATTGCAAGTTTATCAAGTTAAACCTGCCCAAGCTTCTTTTAATCAATTTCAGCTAGTCCCGATTTCCATTGAAGAACCAGCAATCAAAACTACCGCCTACCGGAATGCTTTATTCTTGGCGCGTAACGGTCTTTGGTCGCCAGCGTGGCAATATTTAAAGTCGCTCCCGCAGGGTAAAAAACGCCCCTCCGCCGCAGCCCAAGCCCAAATTGATTTCATTGGGTTGTACGCCAAATATACGAGCAAGCAAGCTGATACTGCTTGGGCTAGTCCTAGTCAACAAGCGATCGCAGCCTTGAGTGATGGACGCTGGAAAAAAGGCTTACAAATATATCTTGCTTCCCCAGAAAATACTCAAGAAATTGCTACTTTGTTAGTTAATGATTCTGGGAGGTTGTGGAATCGGGTAGAAGCGGCTCTAGAAATTAACCCCCGCCCAGAAATCCAAACTTGGGGGGCGCTAATTCTGGGCGCTCAAGAAGGACAAGCAAGCGCTATTGCTTGGCTCAAAGCGCAACCCCACAGTCCAAAAACCTTAAAATATACAGAAAACCTGCTCAAAAGGCTAGATGGCGATTATGAAACTGCTTTACCTATAGCTAAAGATCGCCCCAGCCGCATTATTGGGTATTTAGAGCCGACGAGCAAAATTAACTTAACTAATTGGTTGTCCATCGAGCCAAAATCCATAACCAAACAAAAATGGCAGCAGATAAGAGTAATTTCCTATCATAATGGTCACTGGGTGCGATCGCCTTTTAACCAATTAAGGCTTCCCAATACCGAGCCAGCAAAGTTTCTGTGGCAGCAGTTAGGTCTTAATATAGATCCCCATCTCAATATAGTGCTACCGCTACTTGACGGACAATCGCCAACTACTACCGTCACTGTTCAAGCTATGCAATTGCAAAATGGCGAATTGCGTTTACTTGTACCAGCGCAGCCAGAAATCGCCCTCAAACAGATACCTTTAGCTGTTAGTGCTGAAGCTTTGCAATGGGTAGAACCAACGCAGATGACTATGGCAGAATTTATTAGACAAGAATCTGTAGATGCTACCGAGTTTTTGCCTGCTATTTGGCGCGAGTTATCCTCTAATCGGTCTTTACCCAAATTTGAGCAATTGCAGCAAGAATTAGCAACTTTGACTATTAGGCTCGTCGATCTTACTGGAGACAATAATCAAGACGTGGTGCTGACTATTTCCGAACGAGAGATTGCCACTTTGACAAAAAACAAGTCTTACAAAGGTGGACAACGAACGATCGCCTTTTCTGATACTGGAAAGTTACTATATAGCGACTTTAGCAGCCCCGTAGGCAAACTTAAAGCGATCGCCGATTTAAAAGATAATACCTTGCCTGCATTACTAATTGAGAATGAGCGTAAATATATTATTCAGCGCTGGTCAATGGTCAATCAGCGCTTTGAGTAGAAGCTTACTAGAAACTACTATATAAACTATTATTTTTTGAACTCCCCAGGCAAGATTCGAACTTGCGACCAATCGGTTAACAGCCGATCGCTCTACCACTGAGCTACTGAGGACTGCGATTACTTATATTAACTGCAAGCGTTAATATTTTGCAAGGGTTTTGCATAAATTTCTTATAAATTTGTCGATTTTTAAGTCTGATCGTAAAATTATTTGTTGGTTTGCTACAATCCCATTCGCAACTGGGCTAACTTTTGCCTTGCTTTGGCATCAATGGAATTAGCTAAAAACCGACTCGCAGACTGTTTGCGTTGTCTGTGCTTGGTTAGAGAAATTTTGAGCGTTGATTCTACTTCATAATTTAATTGCTGGGCGGACATCCATTCTGCGCCATAGCCGACTACTACTAGCTGCTGTACGCGATCGTTTGTAGCCACAATAAGTCTACAACGGTGAGATTGTTTTAAGTAGGGACGCAACGCCGCGCAGGACTTTTCTATATATGTGTCGGCGGTTTGACCAAAGTTGGTGTAATGTACTGATAAGTTTTGATTGATAATTTCTTGACTGCTACAGGTGTTTTGATACTGAGAATCAAAAACAACCTGAGTTTCGTAGCCTTGTAAAGCACTATAGTTTGTTAGGGCTGAAACTAATTCTCCACGTGCGGCTTCAAGTCCTAAGCGATCGCGTGTTTTTGTTAAGTAAGACCAAGCGCCGATTATGTTATAGCCGTCTACTAACAAAACAGCTTCGGGTAAAGAGGGTTGCATGGTATATGCTCACTGAGTAATTGAGATTAAATATAATTATTCACACATTCTAATCGCAATTCTGGGGATCGATCTAAGATTGGCGGTTAAAAAAAAGCATCCACCGTTATACCCAATGGCGCTACTAAATCTATTCACCCTCTATCTAGCAACGCTTCTTGAGGGGTTTTCTGTCTTGCTGTATGTAAATGGGCGATCACATTGCATCAAATACCATTTACAGCATACAGAGCTACGCCAGCGATTAAGGTGACTTGACACTAGGTTATTGTTGGCAAAAGGCTAATTGACAATTTTGTTTACACAGCTATCTACGTTATCCAACTTTTTTATAATCAACGGTAATCCGTTATAATTACAGTGATTGAGGAACTGAAATTGATAGAATTCGTCTTTAATTAAGATTATTTATTTGTCAAAGCTTAACAGTATATTAATAATTATTAATTGGATGAGTAACCATGACTTTTAATCAATCAAAAATAGCACAAATTACTTCCCTAGGTTTAATTAGTTCAATAATTCTTGTTAGCTTATTAGGTTGTAGTAATTCTACACAAGCCCAAGAAGAAAGACCTTTACGCAAACTAATATTAGAACAAATATTGAGAAGGAACCCTAATAGAGAAAATCCTACTAGAGAATCTGCCATTACTAAGGATATGGCTTTGGAAAGTTTATCTTACCAAGGCACGTCACGCAATTATTATTTGTACGTTCCTAGTTCCTATCAATCAGGAAAACCTATGCCATTGGTGTTAGCCTTTCATGGTGGTAGAGGAAGCGGCGACAGACTTGCGGCGAATACGCGCCTAAATGATGTAGCAAGTAGAGAAGGTTTTATAGTTGCTTACCCAAACGGTATCAATAATCAATGGAACGATGGGCGCAATGCTCAAGGGTCGGATGCCAAGATTGATGATGTAGGCTTTGTTTCTACACTAATAGATAAGCTAGTACGAAAAAAAAGTATTGACAAAAACAAAGTATATGCGGTGGGAACATCAAACGGGGGAATGTTTACCCAGAGATTAGCTTGTCAAATGCCTAACAAAATTGCTGCTTTTGCGACGGTAAGCGCAGCTTTACCAAAAAATCTGCAATCTAGCTGTAATCCGCGCCGACCTGTACCAATGATGATGATTAATGGTAATGCCGATCCAATTGTTCGTTGGGAAGGCGGAGAAGTAGCAAGAGATATTCGTGGTCGCTCCGGGCAAAAACCTAGTGGCGTAGGTGGAGAATTAATGTCTATTCCGGCAACGGTTGCCTTTTGGAGAAGCAACGATGGGTGTTCGGTGCAACCAAGGATAGAAAAGTTACCCGATACTCAACCAGACGGTACGCAAGTTACACGCGCTCAATACTCTAACTGCCGCAATTCTTCCCAAGTTGTCCTTTATACCATTGATGGCGGTGGTCATGCTTGGCCCGGTAGTAGCGTGAAAACAGAGCAAAGAAGACAAGGCGATCGCGCCAGTAAAGTTAGCCAGGATATCAGCGCTAGTAATATTATTTGGGACTTTTTAAAGTCGAAAACATTGCAGTAATATTTCAAGCTTGATGTTTTTTTAGAGCCAATAAGTTCAACCAAAGGATTGGCTAATTAGCAGAAATTTGAGACGGTTGAGCCTCTAATGCCAGGTTTGCTTTCGGCTGTCAAATTTTAAGTATACGAGCTTACTAAGATCGTGAGTAACAAGATGAATGTTATCAAGATGTCTGTACAAAACTATCCTGTCATTGGTACTTCGCATATTAGTTGCAGTACAACTAAGTTTGTCACTTTCTGTGGGGATAGATTGATTTTGAGCGATTAGGTTCGTGGGATAATTGTTGTTTACTTTTTTTTCAATTTTGTCAGGGGTAAATTTTTGGGGTGTGTTGATAATGAATTGTGGTTTAAACTTATTGTCAAGAGTTGATAATTTATTTTGCCATTGAATAAAACTTAGTTGAGGCAATAAAATTAGTAGAAAGCTAAAACTAATTATATTTTTCATACCTATATCTTTTAAAATTGATATTATTTTTAAAAATAATTAGCTTGTTCCTGTTCAGTTATATTGCAAGCTGCTGGCTATCGAGAAGTAGAGTTTAGGAAACTTAATTTGTGCAAGGTTTTATCAATTTATTCAAGGAAGCTAACTTTACATCTCATGACTGCGTTGCCAAGTTGCGGGGGTTGTTGCGCCTCAAACGTATAGGACACGGAGGTACATTAGATCCAGCCGCTACAGGGGTTTTGCCGATCGCATTAGGGAAGGCAACGCGGCTGTTACAGTATTTGCACCCAGACAAAGCTTACAGAGCAACCTTTCGCTTGGGGGTAGTGACGGCGACAGACGATTTGGAAGGAGAAATTATTAGTCAAGCGCCCGGAGTGAAAGTAAGCTTAGAAGAAGTTACTGAAGCTTTAAAGCAATTTACGGGCAAATTATCCCAAATTCCCCCAAAATATAGCGCAATTCAAGTGCAGGGAAAACGCTTATACGATTTGGCGCGGCGTGGGGAAACTATAGAAGTCCCGCCTAGGAATGTAGAAGTATATAAATTAGAGATACTAGACTATAGGAGTTGTGACTATCCCGAAATTGATGTATTAATTGATTGTAGTGCGGGAACCTACATAAGAGCGATCGCGCGCGACTTGGGTACAGCTTTGGCTACGGGGGGGACTTTAGCTAATTTAATTCGCACTCAAAGCGCTGGTTTTAGCCTCTTAGATAGCCTAACTTTCGACGAACTAATAGCAAAGGTACAACAGGGAGCCTTTAAAGCGATCGCGCCGACCGCAGTATTACAGCATCTACCGCGTGTGACTTTAATTTTGCCGCTTGCTCAAAAATGGTGTCAAGGACAAATAGTTGCTGGGGATGAGGAGGTTTTAAGTAATTGCCCAGTACAAGTTTATCGAGAAGATGGCGACTTTTTAGGCATTGGTCATCAAGAAGACTTGGAAGTGCGAAGGTTGATTCCCGATCTAGTCTACGAGCCAATGTAGAGATTTAAAGTTGTAACAACTCCTCTAATTGTTCTTGGCTTAAAGTGGTCAAAATAAATACTTCTTGAACCGTCTTACCTTGTCTAGCAATGATTTTAAAGCCCCCCCGAATTGGTACAGATACTCGGAGCAGCATTCGGGGAATATGACCTCTAGTTCTACTAATAACGCCGGGAGTTATGGTATGTATCCCCTCTAGCTTCGTCAAAGCTTCTAAAATCCGAATAAGTCCGGGAATATGAGTAGAGTGATTGAGTACAAGCCTGCCGCTAGTGGGTTTGACCATGATGGTTTAAGCTGCCTCTAGAGGAGCCATCGTTAAACCTGCACGTCTAAGTTGCTGATGATAAAGCTCGGCTTGTTCTTGTGGGCCTACCCAGACAATAGCTTGTCCTGCAAAGTGAATTTGATTAGTTAGTTCCCAAGCATTTTCGCTGCTCATAGAGGGAATGTAAGTTAGCAAGCATTTGGCTACGTGTTCAAAGGTGTTGAAATCATCATTGAGGACGATAATTTTGTAGTTGGGATAAATCTTACGAGTAACTTCGCGCTTGCGAGTGGGAGCAATAGTCGGTGCTGAATTTGCCATTGAATGTAATCTAGCCATAATCTATCTAAATGAGCTTGTTAAACTACATTCCAAGATACCAGAGGATAGAGAAATCGGATAAGGGAACCGTGAATAAATCCTAGTAGAGACGTTGCATTGCAACGTCTCTACACTTTTTAGAAACGTCTCTACTCTTTTTAGCGCCAATCGTCCCAGCTTTCATTAAAAATGGAGGTATCTGGGAAGGCTGTAGGATTGCCTTGTTCCTTTAATCGCAGTTTGAGCGCCTCTAATTGGGGTTCTTGTTGGGGTAATTGATCGACTAACTCGTAAGGTGCGATCGCATTATCTAAACTAAAAGCTGCGGTAGTTCCCGCCGCCGCTCCCGACGACCACTCAAAGGAATGCACTCGGTAAGCCGCCGCCGCAATATGGCTTGTGGCAATACTTTTGCCTGCTACGAGCATATTGTCAATCTTTTGGGGAATCATCGCCCTTAAAGGAATTTGAAACGGGTAAGCTTGTCCTGCACCTCGTCTTTCGCCAGGACGCTCGATATTTCCTGGAGTTTCGGGGGGGCTTTTGACCATGCAAGGATGAAAATCGATCGCATAGTGAGCAATCCCTACCGAGTCAGGATATATTGTAGAACGCGATCGCCTGATCGTTTTTACAGCACCACCAATTACGGCAGCAGCTTCTAATCCCGATAGCGCTGCTTTCAAGCTACGATAAGTCTCTGGCGATAAAGTTTCTGTATAGTATTTATCTGTATAATCGCGGCGCGAAATATCAATTTCCCACACGGTAAAGCCTTTGGTTTGTCCCCAACTAGGTCTACCAATTATCCGCCGCCCTTCGCGCATATAAGGATACTTAGACAAGCCGTGAACGGTTCCCATCGGGGAATCTAAGCCTGATAGATAGCGGTAATTTGGTTGTGGTTGCTTGACTCCTGCACCTAGTTGAGAGTCGGTTGTTCCTGCTACTAGCCAGTAATAATAGCCTTGGGCAATTTCTTCGGCTTTACGCAGACTTTCAACGCGCAACCCTCCCATCCACTGTCCCGGTTCTAGTTGTTTGGTCGCTTGCAACTGGTCACGGGCGTAGACTAAATTATCGTTTCTTGTCCCTGGGCGATAATCATTTCCCCAAGTCCAGTTTTGCATCGAAATATCGCCCGGTGTGGGATTTGTAAATTCAACCCCGCCAAACTTGGCTGTTTCCCCTTTTCCCGGACTCCAAATGCGGCGGTAAGTAAAAACTAACGGAAAACTCGCCAAACGCTGCAACTCGTAACTATAGTAGTTGGAATATTGAAGATAAAACGGCGGCATGGTTTGAACTTGGGGTTCCTTTGTTGCCTCCATTGCGTAAGTATAAGTAAATCCTTGGGTGCAATAAGGATCGTTAGTTTCGCTAGAAGCGGAGGGTTCTAAGTAAGAACGCGCATCAATTCCTAGCCTGTAAGGGACATCTGCCAGCGCCACCAATTCTCCCGTTTCTGTCGCATCAACTAGGTACCAGTTGGGAGCGTTACTTTTAGCTAGAGGGCTGTTCTTCTTTGGTTTGGCGGGGACAAAATTAATAACACTTTTGTCAAAGTTAGCTGAATTAGTATAAGTGTAGGCTTCGGTAATTGTTTGCGATAAAGGCTGAGTATTTAGCGGTGGTGCGTTTTTGGCTGGGTGGTGTTGAATGGCGATCGCACTACTAATTATATTCGGTGTCCGTTGCAATTGTTTGACTACGGTAGCGGGAAAAAATTTAAACTTGCCTTTACCTTTTTTTGCCGCGTCTGTTAATAAATTTGCTAAAATGCCGTTGCCATCGCGGGGAAGGAAGCAAGAATCGCTTACCCAACAGTCTCCAGGGTTCAATTGTTTATATTTTCGTTCAATGCGCGATCGCAATTCCAAATAACCGCGAGGATATAATAATTTTGCTCTTTGGGTTGGCCGCTCGTCTAGGGCGGAAGTTCCTTGAGCAGATATTTGTCCTCCCACCCAGTCAGTAATTTCTGTCAGACAAACAGTTTTACCACTGAGCAAGCCTTCGTAGGCTGTAGCCACCCCACTAAGTCCACCACCAACAACTAATATTTCACATTCTACAGTTTGGTCAGCACTTCTAGGAGGAGCAGCCATTGCAACGGGTGTAAAAAACGTTGCAGCCAATGTCAGACTAACAAGCGGAGCCTTCATATACTAAAGTTTGTTTAACGTAGATCTAGATAGCCTTAGACGTTACCATTTCAAAAATGTTTATGGCAAGCCTTTGTTAATTCAATATTTATCTTTACAAACTGCAACATAGATAAAAATTTAACAATGATTGGCGATCGCTTTGACCTAACTTAACTGTAATAATACCGTTTCAAATTTATTGCTAGGCGTTCAGTACGGTGTCGAGTTATTACACAAAAACCATATTTGTCCTAGGCGCATCCGCAAAATTACATAATTTATAAAAATCTGTGCAAAACATTCCGTAGAACCCACCACGCAAGTTAAATATTAAGTATGGCAATCTTGAAACGTAAACAAAGATTGAAATCTTTCAGCAATCACCACTAGAGTAGCTCTATAAATTTGTACTATGAATATATTAAATAGCCCGAACAACTTTCCTCTATGGCAATTTTTAAACCAGCCCGTCTTTAATAGCCAAACTAAATTAATATTAAACCCTCGCCAGTTTGACCATTTATACAAAATTGATTTACTAGAGCGTTGCTTGACCCAAGAATGCAGCTCTAAAAAACCTAATGTAACTGAGTAAGTTAAAAATTATTTAATGTATAAATTTAAAAATGCTCAAATTCCTCACAAATTGGGCATTTTTGGGATAAATACTCTTACTACCATTCATTAGAGTCATAACAGTGTTAGCTCGTTATTTAAAGTAATATTAATTTCCTTACCCTCAAAAAGTAACAATTGAGCCTTTACAAAGCCCATAGCCTCTATACTGACGAAAACACAATATGTATAGTAGTTTATGGAAAATGCAGAAGCAGATTCGCTAAAGCGCGTGTTTGGACTACCGACGCTAGTTATTTATGGCGTAGGGGATATTCTTGGCGCGGGAATTTATGCACTGATTGGCAAAATTGCCGGAATATCAGGCACTTTGGTATGGGCTTCGTTCATAACTGCAATGGTTGTTGCTACATTCACAGCTTTAAGTTATGCCGAACTTGGCAGCCGATTTCCTCAAAGTGGAGGCGTTGCTTACTTCGTTCATAAAACATTTCACAACCATTTGCTCTCAACTTTAGTCGGTTGGATAATGTTTTGTACCTGCTTAGTTTCAATGGCGACGGGCGCAAATGCCTTTGCTGGCTACTTCAACGCTTTTGCCCCATCGGTTCCTGTTTGGTTAGTTATTCTGGTGCTTTTTTCTATCCTAGCATTTGTCAATTTTAGAGGCATGGAAGAATCTTCAGCCTTAAATATTGTTTGTACGGCGATTGAAGCTTCGGGGCTAGTTATTGTCATTTTAGTTGCCAGCTTGTTTGTATTCGGGGGAGGTGAAACGACGAATGCAACCTCTATCGTTGCAGCGCCAGCCCCTAGCTGGATAGCAATTTTTCAGGGAGCATCTCTGGCTTTTTACGCCTTCATTGGATTTGAGGATATTGTAAATGTTGCCGAAGAAGTAAAAAATCCTGAACGCAATGTTCCCAGAGCCATCCTGCTATCATTAGGCATTGCGGGGATTGTTTACATTCTTGTTTCTTGGCTTGCTACTCAGGTGATAAGTCCGGCAACGCTTGCCCAATCTAGCGCTCCTTTGCTTGATGTCGTAAGCCAGTCGCAACCCAATTTCCCACGAATTATCTTTACATTCATTCCTTTATTTGCGATTCTCAATACAGGGTTGCTAAACTTTGTCACCGCATCGCGTCTACTTTATGGGATGTCGCGGGAAGGGCTGCTACCAGCTTGGCTAGGAAAATTACACGCTAGGAGAGCTACTCCCTATCGAACAATTCTGGTTATTTTACCGATTGCAATTTTTCTGGCGCTTTCAGGAACTTTGCAATTTTTAGCTGGAACAACTGCAACTTTGCTACTGGCAATGTTCTTTTTAGTTAATCTTTCTCTCTTAATTATCAAACGTCGAGAACCGCGTACCAGTGGGTTTCAGGTTCCTTTAGTCGTTCCG
Source organism: Tatlockia sp. (assembly GCA_013698215.1). GTDB lineage: Bacteria > Cyanobacteriota > Cyanobacteriia > Cyanobacteriales > Chroococcidiopsidaceae > Aliterella. The sequence continues at coordinate 10,637 of JACCVJ010000085.1, forward strand.
GCTTTGGCGTTGGTGTTTAATTTGGTGCTTGTTGCTTTTGCTACCCGTGATAGTCACATTTTGGCGTTAGTGTTTACGGGTATCGGAGTAGTTTTAATTGGGATTCGGCAAGTTTTAACCAAAAAAAGCTTATCCAATTCTTAGTACGGCAATAAATCGCGATCGCTCTATGCTTTGCGCCTATTATTTAGTTGCAAGTAAAAATAGCTATACCTAGTTAGGCACAGCTTCCCAAAAAACTTGCTCAGTCCTACTTAACATACCAAACGCAGTGCTAAGTAGGTAGCGGCTAAACCCAATTGACACTACGTAGCCAAGGCCAAACGCCCGTACTTCTTCTCACTTCTATACCTTCACTATAAAAATGAATTACATCACCTAATTCCTCGTTCGTAAAGGTATAGCCTAATTGGTGAGCAATATTTAAGAAATCTTCAGCACTAGTTGCGGTTTCCAGCGTCGCTCTTAAAGTTCCATTTTGGGCTGCATCCGCGAGAAATTGACCAGCATTTTTCTTACTCATTTTATTGTTCCTTGTTGAAAGGTTTTACTCATAAACATCGTTGCCAAGCTTAGAGTACCCAAAATGATTTAGTAAAATC
>JACCVJ010000095.1 GCA_013698215.1 Tatlockia sp.
GTATCGTCCCAGGTGAACTTAGCGGAGATCCGGCAATTTTCCACCGCCAGTTTTGCCGGATCGATCAATAGACCCCGCACAGTAACCGTAGTGGGCGAAGTAAACCGTCCTGGCTCCTACACGGTAATTGGCGGCTCTACGACGGCAATTGCGACAGAGCAAGGTGGAGGCGGTGCGGGTGGCGGACTGCCAACGGTATCGCGAGCAATACAGTTAGCTGGGGGGATAAATTCTTTAGCCGATGTGCGGGGGATTCAATTACGCCGACCTACCAAGTCTGGAACCGAACAAACTATTAATTTGAATTTTTGGCAACTATTAACAGGCGATTCCTATCAAGACACCATAATTCAAGATGGAGATACAATTGTAGTTCCTACGGTTTCGGAGCAAAACCCTGCCGAAAGCACGGTACTAGCTACAGCAAATTTTTCACCAGCGACTATTCAAGTTAGCGTCATTGGCGAAGTCAAGCGAGGGACTGGCGGTACTGGCGGTACAACCTTGCAACTACCAGCCAATACACCGCTCAATCAGGCGATATTGGCAGCCGGAGGATTCAACGATTCTAGAGCTAGGAGAACTACCGTCGATTTAATTCGTTTAAACCCTAATGGTTCGGTGACAAAACGTCAAGTCAGAGTCAACTTAGGACAAGGTATTAGCGAAGAAGTTAATCCCATCCTCCGCAATAACGACACTATAGTCATTAGCCGTTCTTTCTTAGGTAGAGCCGGAGATACTATAGGCGCCGTGGGTAATCCTATATTTAGCCTGTTTAATTTTTTCAGATTGTTTGGGAATTAATTGTTGACCTAAACCCAGGGCGGCTCGTATCTTACCGCCGCCCTTAAAAAATCGCATTACGGGGATTGATTTAATATTGATGCGATCGCCCCTAACAATTTTTCTGGGACAAACGGCTTAGTAAAGTAAGCATTTGCCCCCAAATCTTCAGCTTTTTGACGGTGTTGATCGTTTTCCCTTGAAGTCAGCATTGCCACAGGTAAATTTTGCAAATTTTTAGAACTGCGAATTTCTCTAAGTAGGCTAAATCCATCCATCCGAGGCATTTCAATATCGGAAATTACTAAGTTGTATAGGTCGCCTGGCTGGTTCAATGCCTCTACAGCTTCTTTCCCATCCCGGCATTGCACAACTTGATAGCCCGACTTGTTCAAAACTTGGTCTAGTAACCGTCTTACCGTCACCGAGTCGTCAACAATTAATATTGTGGTCTTAGCTTGGGAAGATGGCTTAAACGCTCCAGGCGAGGCTAATAAGGGCTGTTTTCGATTGATTAATTCCCCCCAGTAGTTAGGCGATAGAACTGTAACTACTTCACCCGTACCCAGCACCGTACAGCCAGCAATATAAGGTGGCACTTTGACCGTAGCATCAAAAGGCTTAAGTACAAGTTCTTTTTCTCCTAGTAAAGAATTAACCGCAACAACTACAGGCTCACCGCCTACATCTAAAACAATGCCTAAGTGTTGGTTAAATTGATCCGCCGCCGGGACGCTATCAGCGCGAGTGTAGGGAAGGATTTTTGTCAAACAAAATATTGGTACAGGGCGATCGTGCCAGATTATTGTCTCCGTTTGGGCAGAATAACCGCCAAATTCAGTTAAGGCAATAATTTCTAAAATATTTACCGATGGAATTGCCAACGTGCGCTGCTGACAACGACAAAGTAACAAAGGTAAAATGCTGAATATAATGGGAATCGTAATTGTAAACTTAGTTCCTTGTCCAACTTTAGTTGCTACTTGAACTGTGCCGCGCAGTCGCTCTATTTGGGTGCGAACTACATCCAAACCCACACCCCGACCAGAAAGATCGGTAACAGTCTTCGCTGTAGAAAACCCCGGCATAAATAGAAATTGCAAAATTTGCTCTGGCGTAAGCTCGGCATTTGGGCTATATAAACCCGTCTCTATGGCTCTGTCTAGGACTTTTTGAGTATCTATACCGCGTCCATCATCAGAAATTGTAACTACTACTTGATTAGCTTGAACGTGAGACGTTAGAGTAATTTGCGCGACTTTTGACTTACCTGAACTTAGCCGTTCTTCGGGGGTTTCGATGCCATGATCGAAAGCATTGCGGACTAAATGAGTCAGGGGAGTTTGCAGTTGTTCGAGAATTACTTGGTCAATTAAAGTTTCTTGGTTTGTAATCTCAAGTTCTACAGATTTATGGTAGCGATCGCACATTGTTTGCAACGCTTTAACAAACCTTTGAGCCAAAAAGTTAAACGGTACTAAGCGAGATTCGGTCAAGTCGCCTCGTAACCCATCAAGTTGTTGGCGCAATCGATCTAATCCAGTTTGAAAGTCACGACTAATTAGTTCAATATCAGACTTGGTTTCCTGCACTCGTACCATGACTTCCTGCAAATCTTGCAACGTTGTATGAAAGCCCGTGTACTGGTCAAATTGCAGAGCATCAAATTCGCGATCGCCATCTAAATTACTTACCCCCATAGACGCTAAAGGGCTGGCTAATTGGTCGTAAAAAACCCTGACTTGTTCGTTGATGGGATTGAGCTTATGCGACTCTTTATTGAGAGTCAAATTTGCCTGATAAAGTTGGGAATTATACAAAGACAAACGCTCGTGACCGATCAGCAATTCCCCTAAAGTATTACTCATCCGGTCGAGTTTAGTAACGGGAATCCGTAAGTTTAAAGCCGGAGCAACTTGGGCAATAAGTTGACTTTCTGTCGCCCCAACGGGTTCAGGAGTCGAAATTTGCGGAGCGGGGTTAAGAGTTTGACTGCGCTTTTCCCGCAATTGAGCAATTTCTTTGGTGACTGTCGCTAAAAGTATCTCTACTTTGGCACTCTGTGCTTGCTGAACGTTCGAGGCTGAGGCGATTAGCCATTCTAGATTTAGAGTTTGCCCCAATAAAGTACATTCTTCTACAAAACCCGTCAACCCTTGTTTGAGCGCCGCTACTTGGATAGGTGCGATCAGCAATTTCTCGATTCTTTGCAGACATTCCTCTAAATCAATCTCTAAAACCGTTTTGAGGATAAAAGGATTAATCGCCATCGATTCAAAAGCTGTATCCTCTTGACGGGGAGCTAATTCTTGCAAA
>JACCVJ010000121.1 GCA_013698215.1 Tatlockia sp.
TATGGCACTGTAATATAAAAGCTGCCACTCTCGCGGATCGGATAGCTGAGTTGGTCTGTTTCGTAGGTCTGACGCATCCCTTCAACTTCGTAGCGAAACATCCGATTTTCGGCTCCACTAAGCCGACTACTACCAAGTGCAGTTTGACCAAACATTTATTATTGCTCCCGTAAATTAATAAATAGCTGTTAGCTCTTAGTTCGATTAAATTTTCTCAAACAAGTTGAATCTAATTGCTAACAGCCACTAGCTTAAGCTGGTGTAACGCTGACGATTCTGCCGCCTTTTCGGACGATTTCTTGGTACTTTTGCGATAGCCGCTCGTAGGGAACCAAAATCGCTGTAGCACTACGGCGCACGTAAGGATAACCTGGCTGGAGAATTCCTGTGACTTCAATTCTGAACATCCGTCCGCTTTCTTGAGGAGTACCGCCTAAAGCTTTAGCCGAAGCGGAGTCTTGAGGAATAGCGCTGCCATGTCGCCAACTTGAACTGCCACCAGAAGGCTTAACGATTGTCCCAGCTTTGTTTTGACCAAGTTCGCGGGTTAATCTGGGAGACTTACCGCCTACCGATCCGCGATCGCTACTAGCGTAACCTCGATACAATCGAAACATCCGGGTAAATCCTACGGTTCTAACTCCCGCGTCTACCATGAATCCGGTGTAGTAAGGAACAACGCTATTGCCAAACTTCTGCTCGTATTCAATGCTATCAATGTAAGAATCAATGTCTACATCGTAGCCTTGCTCCTCGCACTGTCCGGTATGAATTGCCCATTCGGCTTCATCGTAAGGAGCGCGACCTAATAGGTGCTTAAAGTTGAGTTCAACAAAACGTTGATTTGAATTTGGGTAGAAAAATTTATTTTTGTATAATTCAGATTTAGCTACCGCGCGGACAAATTCGCGTACTGTAATGCTGCCTTGTCTTAGTAACGATTCTGCCGAGATTAAGCGCTCGGATTTCATAATATAGTCGTTACCCAACACCTGACGATAAACGGATCTAATTACCGTTTGTAAATCGCTCTCTGTCCAATCTGGACGCAGTTCAATTCGTGAGGAAGCATCAAACGCAGAAAGCCCTAGCGATCCGGCATTTGCTAAATTGTTCACCATTAAAGCGCTCATAAACCGTTCCTGTGCAACTATTTAGATTTTTATAATGAGGCTCTTGAAAAACAATGCCCGGAAAAATTAGTAACTGTTAGCAACAAATTATCTGTTGCGCCAACACTCACTGATTCTTCCGGGCAAACTACTTTAAAACTAGCTTAGGGCGCTAATTGCGTAGTCGATGTATGTGTTGGTTTGGTTGGCTTCTTGTCCGCTCATACCGTGATTTGCTTTGATGTGGTTCAAAGCTTCAATGTACCAGCTAGGAGATAGCTCAAAGGAACGGTTGATTTCATCTAATCCAGCGATTAAATACTCATCCATGGGGCCAGTCCCACCAGCAATTAGGCAGTAAGTAACCATGCGGAGGTAGTGACCAACATCACGAGCGCACTTAGCTTTACCGCGTGAATCTGAGGAGTATTGAGGTCCCTGCATTTGGGTGGTGTAGGGAAATTTTTGGTAAACTGCGTTAGTAGCACCATCAATTAGCTTCTGGGCGCTTTGAGTCAAACCACGAGCAGCATTTAAGCCAGCGTTAGCTTGAGCAAATCTACCATTGGCGGCTTGTAATTCGGTGTTACCCAAAAAACGACCTTGAGTATCAGCAGATGCAATCGCTTCGGTAATTGGTGTTTTCATTGTTTAGATTTCTCCTTTAAACTTGTTTTGCAATTGTTTTTCAAGTATTTGACTTAACTAATTGTTAGTTAAGCAACAGAAGATGCAGCCCGGTCGAAGTAGCTTGCTAGTTCAGACATGATTGCACTGCAATCGCCTTGAACAATACCAGAAGCGTTTGCATCGTTAGCAATGTTGATGGCGATATCTTTCATTTTTTGTACGCCGGAAGCTGTGGAACCACCGGGTACGCCTAGGGCTTGGTAAGTTTCACGCAAGCCATTTAAGCAGCGATCGTCTAATACACTAGCGTCGCCTGCCATTAAGGCGTAGGTAACGTAACGTAAGATAATTTCCATGTCGCGCAGACAAGCTGCCATGCGACGGTTGGTGTAAGCGTTTCCGCCTGGTTGGATTAGTTGGGGCTGATCTTCAAACAAAGCGCGTGCAGCGTCAGAAACGATGCTAGAAGCATTGGTGCTGATCCGGTTTACTGCGTCAATACGCTTGTTGCCTTCTTTAACCATGCTTGACAGTGCATCAAACTGATTGCTGCTCAAAAATTCACCTTTTGAATCAGCCTGAGAAACTACCTTAGCGAATGCGTCTAACATGAACTCAATTCTCCTAATTGCTTAACTTTATGAGTGCAGTTTTGCTAAAAAGCGAAAATGTTGGATAGATAAAACAGACACAAAAACATTCTATTCAAGCCGCCGATCGTTTTTTTCTCTTAGTCCCTCTTAAGGTTTTGAACCTTGAGAGCGAGAAATCTGAGAAATTTCTTTTTTATATGAGAAATGAGCGAACTTGACTAAATCATGGCTTTGGCTGTTGTTTATCCTCTCTAGATTATGTTTATACAATGCTGTTGCGACCATATTTATTACAAATTATGAATGTTAGTTTTTGAGCTTTCCTAGAAGTCAGATTTGTTGACTGACAACGATTACAGGCTTTTGTTGACCTAGTTTTCTGTTACAAAGGTTAATAGTATTTATACTTACAACAAATTTAATTAGCAGTTTAATATTATTTTTATATTTCTTTAAAGGTAGCAAGAGCAACAAACCTAGACAAAATACAAAAGCAAAAATAAATATTTGAGTAAACTTATATAACAAAACTATTTCTAAATATTGCTAATAATTGCGGAAGTTCTGCGCCGTAAAACCTCCAAAAGAGTCAAAAATGCTGTTGGTAGGGGTGCAGTAACCGAAATAAGTTGACAAGTTACAGGATGAAGCAGTTGTAGTTTCCAAGCATGGAGAACTTGACCGGGGAGATTTACGCCAATATCTTTACCGGAACTATAGAGGGGATCGTTGACAATCGGATGACCAATATAAGCGCTATGGACGCGAATTTGATGGGTGCGCCCGGTTTCTAGCTGAAAGTGCATCAGGGTGTAATTGTCTAGCCTTTCGGTAATTTCCCAGTGGGTAATAGCATTGCGTCCACCTTTTTCGATCGGGACAACAGCCATTTTTTTGCGGTCTACCGGGTGGCGACCGACGGGAAGGTCAATTGTGCCTTTTAAGGTAGCTGGAACGCCGTAGACAACGCCTAAATAGTCTCTCCGGGCTGTTTTAGCTTTTAGCTGGGCTTGCAAGTGTTGTTGAGCCTCATCTGTTTTGGCGATCGCAATTGCCCCTGTTGTATCTTTATCTAAACGGTGAACAATTCCCGGACGCTGTACGCCGCCGATTCCTGGTAAGTTAGGACAGTGAGAGAGTAAGGCGTTAACTAAGGTTCCGTCGGGATGACCGGGCGCAGGATGGACGACTAAACCCGCAGGCTTGTTGACGATTAGCAAGGAATCATCTTCGTAGAGAATATCGAGAGGTATGTTTTCAGCTTTGAGGTTTAGAGGTTGGACATCGGGAATTTGAATGTAAATGCGATCGCCTTTTTGAACGGTAGCTTTTTTAGTAAGGCAGATTTTGCCATTAACTTGAACGTTCCCTTGGGCGATTAATTGTTGGAGACGAGAACGAGATAAATCGCTGAGATTTTGGGCAAGATAGATGTCTAATCTTTCGCCTTGTTCTTCAATTTTTAAACTAATTTCTATCACAGGTTTTCTGGGTTAATTCCTCGTTTTTGAAGCAAAGCGCGGAGTACTTGCAATTGAGTTTCGGCTTGTTCGGCTCGTTCTTCAGCTTGTTCGGCTCGTTCTTCAGCTTGTTCGGCTCGTTCTTCAGCTTGTTGCCTTTGCTGTTCTACCTCTAGATAACTAAGAAATAATTGACCGTCAGGGCGATAAATTTTTAATTCGCTTTCAGACAATTCAAATCTTATGCCTAAACGCGGACTCACCCACCCAGCCACTTGTTCGATAGCTTCCAGTTCGTTTCCAGAGCGCAGCCAAAGCACCAATTTATTACTATCTGGATCATAAAGATAATATTCTTCTACCCCGTAGCTTTGATAAAATCTGTATTTGTTAGTCATCTCCTTAGTG